>JAZUAN010000001.1:0-52372 GCA_045638005.1 Acutalibacteraceae bacterium
CTATCAGAACAGCCCGCTGATCTTGCCTTGATCGTCAACATCGATGCATTCAGCAGCAGGGACTTTCGGCAGGCCCGGCATGGTCATGATATCACCGATCAACACCACGATAAAGCCTGCACCTGCGGATACGCGAACATTCTTCACTGTGACGGTGAAACCATCGGGAGCACCGAGCTTGGTCGGGTCGTCCGAGAAAGAATACTGCGTTTTCGCGATACAAACAGGGCAGTTTCCAAAGCCGAGGGCAGTGAGGTTAGCGATCTGCTTTTTCGCTGCAGGCAGGATGGAAACACCGTCGCCGCCGTATACCTTCTTGACAATAGCTTCGATCTTCTCCTCGATGGTGAGATCAGTCTCGTAAGAGAAGGTGAAATCGCCCTTTTCCTCTTCGCACAGGCGTACCACCTCGCGCGCGAGTTCTTCGCCGCCTTTGCCGCCTTCCGCCCACACGTTAGAGAGCACGACGTTGACACCGAGTTCCTTACATTTCGCAATGATGAGCTCGATTTCCGCATCGGTGTCGGTGGGGAAGCGGTTGACCGCTACGACAGAGGGCAGTTTATATACGTTTTTGATATTGGAAACGTGACGGAGCAGGTTGGGAATACCCTTTTCGAGTGCTTCCAGATTTTCGCTGTTCAGTTCGGTTTTCGCGAGACCGCCATGCATTTTCAGCGCGCGAACGGTAGCCACGATCACCACCGCGGAGGGCTCGAGACCCGCCATGCGGCATTTGATATCGAGGAATTTCTCGGCACCCAGGTCAGCACCGAAACCGGCTTCAGTGATGGCGTAATCGCCGAGTTTCATCGCAAGCTTAGTTGCCATGACAGAGTTACAGCCGTGTGCAATGTTGGCAAAAGGACCGCCGTGCACGAATGCAGGGGTGCCCTCCAAAGTCTGCACCAGGTTGGGCTTGATAGCATCTTTGAGCAAAGCTGCCATAGCACCGACCGCTTTGAGATCGCCTGCGGTAACCGGCTTTTCATCGTAGGTGTAGCCGACAATAATGCGGGACAGACGCTCTTTGAGATCTGCAATGGAAGAAGCAAGGCAGAACACCGCCATGATTTCGGATGCCACGGTGATATCGTAGCCGTCCTCACGCGGCACACCGTTTACTCTGCCGCCCAGACCGTCGGTCACAAAACGAAGTTGACGGTCGTTCATGTCCACACAACGTTTCCAAGTGATGCGGCGGGGATCGATGTTCAGCGCGTTGCCTTGATAAATATGGTTATCCAGCATAGCAGCGAGCAGGTTGTTTGCAGCACCGATAGCATGGAAGTCACCGGTGAAATGCAGGTTGATATCTTCCATCGGGACAACCTGCGCCCAGCCGCCACCCGCAGCACCGCCCTTGATACCGAACACGGGACCGAGGGAGGGTTCGCGGAGTGCGACCATGACATTTTTGCCGATACGGCGCATGCCGTCAGCCAGACCGATGGTGGTGGTGGTCTTACCCTCACCCGCAGGAGTGGGGGTAATCGCAGTCACCAAAATCAGTTTGCCGTCGGGACGTTTCACTTCATCGAGAAGCGCATAGTCTACTTTTGCCTTATATTTGCCGTACTGTTCGAGATACTTATCATCTACACCTGCAGTTTCGGCGATTTTGGTAATGGGTAACATTTCTACGGATTGAGCGATTTCAATATCGGTTTTCATAGTTGTTACACCTTTCCCTATTATTTGAAGTATTTCACAGCCGCGCGGAACATACCGATGTCATAGTCACCCGGTACGTTCTTGTAAAGACCGTTGCCAATACGTTCGCTGTGTCCCATCTTACCGAACACTCTGCCGTCGGGAGAGGTGATACCCTCGATAGCATATACAGAGTTGTTGGGATTAAAGCGCACGTCAGCGGTGGGTTCGCCTGCGAGATCCACATATTGGGTTGCGATCTGACCGTTCTCTGCCAACTGATGCACGAGCTGTTCGCTGGCGAGGAAACGACCTTCACCGTGCGAGATCGGCACGCTGTAAATATCGCCGACATTCGTTTCGGCAAGCCACGGAGACTTGTTGGAAGCGATACGGGTGCGCACGATTCTGGACTGGTGACGACCGATGGTGTTAAAGGTCAAGGTCGGACAGTTCTCATCGGTGTCGATGATCTTGCCGTAGGGAACCAAACCGAGTTTGATGACTGCCTGGAAACCGTTACAGATACCCGCCATCAAGCCATCGCGGTTTTCGAGCAGGTCGGTGATTTCCGATTTGATCTGCGCGTTGCGCAAGAATGCGGTAATGAATTTACCGGAACCGTCCGGCTCGTCTCCACCGGAGAAACCACCGGGCAGGAACACGATCTGTGCACCTTTGACCGCCGCCGCAAACTGTTCAGCAGAACGGGCGATGCCCTCGGCAGACAGGTTGTTGATCACAAAGATCTCAGGATCAGCACCTGCATCGCGGAACACCTTAGCAGTGTCAAATTCGCAGTTGGTGCCGGGGAAGACGGGGATGATGACTTTCGGAGAAGCACATTTGATAGCAGGTGCGGGATAGGCGGTCGCATCATGTGAGAATGTAGTCAGAGCGCCATGTGCCTGCTCAATGTTGCAGGGATATACAGGCTCAAGTTTCTCCTCGTAGGTGTGCTGCAGAGCATCGAGGGAGACGGTTTCTTCGCCTAAGGTAAGGAAGCCATCATCGGTCACTTCACCGATAACACGAGCGCCGTCGATATCCTCGGTGACTTCCAGCAAGAACGCACAGTAGTCATAGCCGAAGATGCCGTTATCAACACCGTCCGCAAAACGGAAGCCCAGACCGTTACCGATACACATTTTCAGCACCGCTTCCGCGATACCGCCCATGCCGGGAGTGTAGCAGGAAACTACTTTGCCGCTTCTCATCAGTTCGGTTACCTTGTCGAAGAGAGACAAGAGGGAAGATGCAACAGGCAGATTGTTCTCATCAAAGTCGGGGGTGAGAACAACCACTTTGTTACCTGCTTTTTTGAACTCAGGGGAGATGATGTTTTGCACCTTTTCGGTGGTAACAGCAAAGGAAACGAGGGTGGGCGGCACGTCGAGATCTTCAAAAGAACCGCTCATCGAGTCTTTGCCGCCGATGGACGCAATACCGAGGTCGAGCTGCGCTTTGAACGCGCCGAGCAATGCGGCGAGCGGCTTGCCCCAACGTTTGCCGTCCTGCAGGGGTTTCTCGAAATACTCCTGGAAGGTGAGATACACGTCTTCGAATTTCGCACCGGTCGCAATCAGTTTACAAACAGATTCCGCAACTGCGAGATACGCGCCGTGATAGGGGCTCTGTTCGGTGATAAAGGGATTGTATCCCCAAGACATTACCGAGCAATCGTCGGTGTGTTTCTTTTCCACCGAGATCTTGTGCACCATCGCCTGGATGGGGGTCATCTGGTGCTTGCCGCCAAACGGCATAAGCACGGTACCTGCGCCGATGGTCGCGTCAAATTTCTCGGACAGACCGCGTTTGGAACAGATATTGAGGTCGCCGGCGAGTGCCTGCATACCTTCCACAAAACTGTCGGGGATATCCTTGCCGTGTACTATGGGGGCGGCAGGGGTGATGTTGATGTGCTTTTCAGCACCGTTGGAATTTAAGAATTCACGGGACAGGTCAACAATCGTGTTGCCGTTCCAATGCATGGTCAGACGGGGACTTTCGGTGACGGTAGCAACCACGGTCGCCTCGAGATTTTCTTTCTCCGCCAAAGCACAGAAATGTTCCACTTCGTGCGGTTCAACCACCACAGCCATACGCTCCTGCGATTCGCTGATGGCGATCTCGGTGCCGTCGAGACCTTCGTATTTCTTCGGTACAGCGTTGAGGTTGATGGTCAGACCGTCAGCGAGCTCGCCGATGGCAACAGAAACACCGCCTGCACCGAAGTCGTTACAACGTTTGATGAGTTTGGACGCTTCCGCGTTGCGGAACAAACGCTGAAGTTTGCGTTCTTCGGGCGCGTTACCCTTTTGCACCTCAGCACCGCAGTTTTCCAGCGATTCTAAGGTGTGGGATTTACTGGAACCGGTAGCACCGCCGCAACCGTCACGGCCGGTACGGCCGCCCAAGAGGATGACCTTGTCACCGGGAGCGGGCACTTCACGGCGTACGTTCTCCGCAGGAGCTGCCGCGATAACTGCACCGATTTCCATACGTTTTGCCGCATAACCGGGATGGTAGATCTCGTCCACCTGACCGGTCGCAAGACCGATCTGGTTACCGTAGGAAGAATAACCTGCGGCGGCGGTGGTAACGATCTTTTTCTGCGGCAGTTTGCCTTCCATCGTTTTTTCAACAGGAGCGAGCGGATCCGCCGCACCGGTCACGCGCATCGCGGCGTACACATAAGAACGGCCGGACAGCGGATCGCGGATTGCGCCGCCGATACAGGTAGCGGCACCGCCGAACGGTTCAATCTCAGTGGGGTGGTTGTGGGTCTCGTTTTTGAAGAGCAGCAGCCAATCCTCAGCACCGTCTTCGGTTTCCACCGTCATTTTCACGGTGCAAGCGTAGATCTCTTCAGATTCGTCCAGCTTGGGCAGTTTGCCTTCCGCTTTGAGATAACGGGTAGCGATGGTCGCAATATCCATCAGGTTGATGGGTTTTGTTCTGCCGATCGCTTTGCGGATGCCAAGATATTCGTCATACGCCTTCTGCAACAGCGCATCCTCAAAGGTGACGCTATCAATGGTGGTGAGGAAGGTGGTGTGACGGCAGTGATCCGACCAATAGGTGTCGATCATGCGGATCTCGGTGATGGTGGGATCGCGTTTTTCGCTGATAAAATAGGTCTGGCAGAATTTAAGATCGTCAAGATCCATCGCAAGACCGAGTTTTTTGAGTAACTCTTTGAGACCGTTTTCATCCAGTTCGTTGAAACCTTCGACCGTCTCAACGGTGGTGGGGATTTCATATACTGCTTTGAGGGTTTCGGGCAACGCCATAGATGCTTCGCGGCTTTCCACGGGGTTGATCACGTATTTTTTGATCTTCTCAATCTCAGAGGGGGAGAGATGACCTTCCAGCAGGTACACTTTCGCGGTACGCACCAGCGGCTTCTCGCCACAGGAGATGAGCTGGATACACTGCGCGGCACTGTCTGCACGCTGGTCAAACTGACCGGGCAGGAATTCCACCGCAAAGCAGGTGTAACCGTCGGTTTCGATCTCTTCGGCGGTGTTATCCAGCTGCGGCTCGGAGAATACGGCGCCCACAGCATAGCGGAACAACGCTTCTTCGATACCTTCTACGTCATAACGGTTGATAACACGGATACCTTTGAGTGCTTTCACACCGAGAAAATCGGTGATATCTTTGGTAAGCGCCGTCGCTTCGTGAGCGAGTTCGGGCTTCTTTTCAACAAAAATTCTGTAAACCATTAGTTTTGTCCTTTCTCCAGAGCGCGTTTGCCGATGTCGCGGCGCATCACAGCGTTATCGAAATGAATGGTGTCAGCGAGTATGTACGCTTTTTGAACCGCAGTCGCCAGGTTTTCGGCGGTGGCAACAGCGCCCAGCACACGACCGCCTGCGGTGAGCAGTTTGTCGCCGTCTTTTTTCGCACCTGCAATGTAGATCTCTTGCTCCTCTTTAAGGGCGGGCAGGGTGATCTCAAAGCCGGATTCGTATTTGACGGGATAGCCTTTGGAAGCCATGACCACACAGCAAGCGGCACCGTCAGAGAATTCAACGGGTGTATCTGCCAGCGTGCCGTTTGCAGTCGCCTGCATGATGGTCAACAGATCGCTTTTCAAAAGCGGCAACACCACCTGCGTCTCGGGATCACCGAAACGGCAGTTGTATTCGATCACTTTGGGACCGTTCGGGGTGAGCATCAAACCGAAGTAGAGACAACCCTTGAAGGTGCGGCCTTCTGCGTTCATCGCGTTAATGGTGGGCAGGAAGATTTCCTTCATACACACTTGTGCAACATCTGCGGTGTAATAGGGGTTGGGAGCGATGGTGCCCATACCGCCGGTATTCAGACCTGTATCGCCGTCGCCGATGCGTTTGTGATCCATGGAGGATACCATCGGTTTGACCACGTTGCCGTCGGTAAACGCCAAGACGGATACCTCAGGGCCGGTCAGAAATTCTTCGATAACGATAGCGTTACCGCTGTCGCCGAACATTTTGTCTTCCATCATGGAAATAACGGCATCTTTCGCTTCTTCACGTGTAAAGGCGATGATAACGCCTTTGCCCAGTGCCAAACCGTCCGCTTTGACCACGGTGGGGATGGGGCAGGTATCGAGATACTTGAGCGCCGCGTCCTTATCGGTGAAGGTTTCATAAGCGGCAGTGGGAATGCCGTATTTCTTCATGAGGTTTTTGGAAAACACTTTACTGCCTTCGATGATAGCGGCGTTCGCCTTCGGACCGAAGCAGGGGATGCCGATGGCATTCAGCGCATCTACGGCACCGAGCACCAACGGATCGTCGGGTGCGACCACAGCAAAGTCGATCGCATTCTCTTTGGCGAAATTCACGATGCCGTCAATATCTTTGGCACCGATGTTCACACAGGTGGCGTCAGCGGCGATACCGCCGTTGCCGGGCAGTGCGAAGATTTCGGTAACCTCTTTGTTTTCTTTCAGTTTTTTGATGATGGCGTGTTCACGACCGCCGCCACCAACGACTAACAATTTCATGGATAGATTTCCTCCGTGTGATTAGTGGTGGAACAGTCTCATGCCGGTGAACGCCATTGCCATGCCGTATTTATCACAGCATTCGATCACAGCGTCATCGCGGATGGAACCGCCGGGTTCCGCAATGTAAGAAACGCCGCTCTTCTTCGCGCGTTCAATGTTATCGCTGAACGGGAAGAACGCGTCCGAACCGAGCGCCACACCCGACAGGGTAGCGAGATACGCGTCCTGTTCTTCACGGGTGAAGGGGGCAGGTTGCTCGGTGAAATATTTCTGCCAGTTGCCGTCTGCACAAACGTCCTCTTCGTTCTGGTTGATGTAACCGTCGATGACATTGTCACGATCAGGTCTGCCGAGGGTGGGCAGGAAGGGGAGATTCAGCACCTTGTCATGCTGACGAAGCTGCCAGGTATCCGCTTTGGTACCCGCAAGACGAGTGCAGTGAATGCGGGACTGCTGTCCTGCACCGACGCCGATCGCTTGACCGTCCACTGCGTAGCACACCGAGTTGGACTGGGTGTATTTCAAAGCGATAAGCGCGATGATAAGATCGCGCACAGCGCTCTCGGGCATCTCTTTGTTGGCGGTCACGATGTTTTGGAGCAACTCTTTGTTGATCTTAAACTCGTTTCGGCCCTGCTCAAAGGTGATGCCGTACACCTGCTTGCGCTCTTGGGGAGCAGGCACGTAGTTTTCATCGATTTTCACGATGTTGTAATTGCCCTTGCGTTTGGTTTTCAGAATTTCCAATGCTTCGGGGGTGTAACCGGGAGCGATAACGCCGTCGGATACCTCGCGTTTGATGAGCAGAGCGGTGGTCACATCGCAAACGTCGGACAGCGCCACCCAGTCGCCGAAGGAACACATACGATCAGTACCTCTCGCTCTTGCATACGCACAAGCAAGGGGGGACTCGTCAAGACCTTCAATGTCATCCACAAAGCACGCTTTCTTCAGTTTGTCGGACAGCGGCAGACCGATAGCAGCGGAGGTGGGGCTGACATGTTTGAAAGAAGTAACGGCAGGCATGCCGAGTGCTTCTTTGATTTCTTTCACTAACTGCCAGGAGTTGAACGCATCCAAAAAGTTGATGTAACCGGGTCTGCCGCACAGAATTTCGATCGGCAGTTCGCTGCCGTCTTCCATAAAGATTTTAGAGGGCTTTTGATTGGGGTTACAACCGTATTTGAGTTCGAATTCTTTCATTTTTACGTCCTCCGCACTTACACGTTTTTGTTGATGATGATTTCAGTGGGCTCACTGCCGTCCAGAGGAATCTGACGGACAAACAGGGATACCTTGTTATCTTCATTCAGGTTGTTCCAGCAGATATCCGCCAATTCTTTGGCGGTGTTGGGCAGTTCGATCTCTTCGGGTTCACCGTAGAAAGAGGGGATGGGGTTGCCATCACATTTGTAGGTGTGAATGAAATGGCCTACACCGTTTTCGGGCTGAAGGTAGTTGTAGAAGTATCTTCTGCAGGATTCGCCTCTGCCGTCAGCGCTCTTCAAAATAGACATTTTGTAGGTGAAGGTGTTTTCCAAGAAACAGTAATACAGGATACCCGATATTCTGGGGGTGAAGTTGGGAGCATCATCTTCGAACTCGCGAATGGAACAAGCTTCTTCAAAGCCGTAGTGATGCTCGCTGGCGTTGATGCAATCAAAAATGGTGTTTGTTTGATCACCGTTTGTGATAATATCGATGTTTCCGCCCTTTGCAGCAAGATAGGGATTGTAGATGATGAGGTGCGGATCGGAAAGCTTGGATTCATCAAAAGCTTTCGTTCTCATACCGCCCTCGAAACGCTCGAAAATGCGGTTACGGCTATTTACGCTTCTACCCATGATGAAATACGCGATCAAAGCAGATTTGCCATCAGCAGATTTGCCGATCACAATACCTCTGCCGGGGTATGAATTTTCAGAAAGTAACGTTTTCAAATCATACATTGCCATATCTTATCACCTTTCTGCCATTTCTTTGGATACTTTTTCAACAGCGGCGGGCAACAGTTGCCACTCCGCTTGTTCCATGACACGCTTTTGGAGAATTTCGGGGGTGTCGCCATCTTCGATATACACCGCTTTTTGCATGATGATCTCACCGCCGTCGGGGATCTCGTTTACAAAATGCACGGTGGCACCCGTAACTTTCACACCCTTTTCCAACGCCGCTTCGTGCACACGCAATCCGTAAAACCCCTTTCCGCAGAAAGAGGGGATGAGGGAGGGATGCACGTTGATGATGCGACGGGGGAAGCGGGAGGTGAAATCTTCGCTGAGAATACTCATAAAGCCTGCGAGCACAATAATCTCAATGCCGTGTTCGGTGAGGGCTTTGAGGATACCCTCTTCAAACGCTTCCTGCGAGCCGCTTTCCTTGCGAGAGACCACCGCAGTGGCAACCCCTGCGTTTTTCGCTCTTTCGAGCGCATACGCATTCGGGTTGGAAGAGAGGACTAACACAATCTCGCCGCTTGCCAAAACGCCGCTTTGCTGCGCATCCAACAAAGCCTGCAGGTTGGTGCCGCCGCCCGAAACGAAAACCGCTATTTTCGTTTTACTCATAAGATAACTCCTTCGTCACCCGAAACCACTTCGCCGATGACGTATGCATCTTCGCCGTTTTCGCACAGAATGGCGACTGCTTTGTCAGCATCTTCTTTCGCAACGGTTACGACCATGCCGACACCCATGTTGAAGGTGTTGAACATGTCGCGCTCGGGAATGTTGCCGACTTTCGCGATGTACTGGAAGATGGGGAGGATCTTGAGGGCGGATTTATCCACTTTGACACTCTTGCCATCCGGCAGAGCACGCGGAATGTTCTCGTAGAAGCCGCCCCCGGTGATGTGAGACACCGCTTTGACCTTCACCTGCTCGAGTAGAGCGAGGACGGATTTCACATACATCTTGGTGGGGGTGAGCAGGGTCTCGCCGAGCGATTTGCCGCCCAGTTCCGCAACGGGAGCGGTCAGGTCTGCGTTTTCGATGTCGAACACTTTACGAACCAGAGAGAAACCGTTGGAATGTACGCCGGTGGAAGCGAGCGCGATAACCACGTCGCCGTCGGTCACGGTGTTTTTATCTAAGATCTTGGATTTGTCCACCACGCCGGTGCAATACCCCGCGAGGTCGTAATCGTCTTCGGGCATCAGACCGGGGTGTTCCGCGGTCTCGCCGCCGATGAGCGCGCAACCTGCCTGCACGCAGCCTTCCGCTACACCGCCGACGATATCAGCGATTTTCTCGGGAAAGTTTTTGCCGCAAGCGATGTAGTCGAGGAAGAAGAGCGGTTTTGCACCACAGCAGATGATGTCGTTGGCACACATAGCCACGCAGTCAATGCCCATGGTGTCATGCTTGTCCATCAGCATCGCGAGTTTGATCTTGGTACCCACACCGTCGGTGCCGGAAACCAGAACGGGCTCGGTGATGCCGGTCAGGTCAAGACCAAAACAGCCGCCAAAGCCGCCCACGTCATCAAGGCAACCTGCGTTTTTGGTGCGCGCGATGTGTTTTTTCATCAGTTCTACCGATTTGTAACCTGCGGTGATGTCCACGCCGGCTGCGGCGTAGCTTTCGGATCTGGAGTTTTTCATACTGTATATCTTCCTTTCGGTTTGTTAACTGTTTGTTTTATTTATTCCTTGCCGTTCCAGCAATAGGTGCAAAGATTGCACGGCTCGAGGCCGATGGCTTCGATGACACCTTCAAGTGTCTGGAATTCCAGCGACGCGAAATGGAATTTGTCACAGATCGCTTTACGGAGATTTTTGCCGCGTTCGGTTTTGGCATCGCTGTATTCTTCGATATGTTTAAATCCCTCTTCTCCTTCCAGTTCCATGATCACGCGACGAGCGATAAGCTCCATATCGCTTGTAGCACGGGAGAAGTTGAGGTATTTACATCCGTACATAATCGGCGGACAAGCAGAGCGCATGTGCACCTCTTTTGCGCCGTTCTCGTACAGAAAATCGACCGTTTCTTTGAGCTGTGTGCCGCGGACAATAGAGTCGTCCACAAACAACAGCTTTTTATCCTCGATCAGTTCTTTGACGGGGATCTGTTTCATTTTTGCCACGCGGTTGCGCTCCGCTTGATGAGTGGGGGTGAAGCTGCGCGCCCAGGTGGGGGTGTATTTGATAAACGCGCGGGCGAAATGGATACCGCTTTCGTTGGCATAACCGATCGCGTGGGGGGTACCCGAATCGGGCACGCCGCCAACGTAATCAATGTCCTCGGCATTGCCGAGCACTTTGTCGTTCTTTGCCATGATCTGTCCGTTGCGATATCGCATCATTTCCACGCTGACACCCTCGTAGCCGGAGGTGGGGAAGCCGTAGTAGCTCCAAAGGAAGGAACACATTTTCATTTCCTTTCCTGCCTCAGCGAGCACGGTGTAGGTGTCGGGGGTCAGCTCAACGATCTCACCGGGACCGAGTTCCTTGATGATGTCATAACCGGTTTTCTCATGTGCAAACCGCTCGAAGGATACGCTGTGACCGTCCTCGGCTTTACCGATGCTGATCGGAATACGACCGAGTCGGTCGCGAGCGGCGATGAGGTTGCCGTTATCCTTCAAAATGAGAATGGACGCGGTGCCTTCAATCTCGCTTTGTGCAAATCGGATGCCTTCTGCAAAATCGTTTTTCTCATCCATCAAAGCGGCAACCAGCTCGGTAGCATTTACCTTGCCGCCGGTCATAGCGTCAAAATGTCCGCCGACGTCGTGGAGATATTTCTCAATCAATGCTTCGGCGTTGTTGATAATACCGACCACACAGATCGCGTAGGTGCCGAGATGCGAACGAATGAGCAACGGCTGCGGCTCGAAATCGCTGATACAACCGATGGCGGAAGTACCCTGCATCTCCTCGCGGATGTTCTCAAATTTGGTTCGGAACGGGGAATTTTGAATATTGTGAATATCCCGTTGCAGACCGATTTCTTTGTCATACGCCGCCATACCACCGCGGCGGGTGCCTAAATGTGAATGATAATCGGTGCCAAAGAATACGTCACCAATCGCATCACGTTTACTGACTACACCAAAAAAGCCACCCATAAAAGCCTCCTAGATTTTACGCGTTGAATTTCGCTTCGATTTCTTTATTTTTTGCTAATACCTTTTCTTTGCCCGCGGCGCGCATAGCATCCAGTTTGTCTGCGAGCGTTTTGTCCTCAACGGCGAGAATCTGCACGCACAGTAAAGCGGCATTCACAGCACCATCAATGGCGACCGTTGCGACCGGCATGCCGGAGGGCATCTGTACGGTGGAGAGCAGCGCGTCCACACCATCCAAATTACTGGCTCTCACAGGAATACCGACCACGGGGAGGGTGGTACGGGCGGCAATCGCACCTGCTAAATGTGCCGCTTTACCTGCGGCGGCGATCACGGCACCGAAGCCGTTTGTACGCGCGTTCATCGCAAAATCCGCGGCTTCATCCGGTGTGCGGTGTGCGGAGAATACGTGCACCTCGGTGGGGACACCGAATTCTTTGAGTGTTACGATGGCTTTTTCTACCACCGGCAGATCACTGTCACTTCCCATGACAACAGCAACTTTTTTCATAATAAAAACCTCCTGCATGATATAAAAAAGGGCAGACCACCGCCTTTGCGGTAATCTGCCCAGACGGTCGGCATTTGACATGCTTCGCGCTCCACTTGTGTAAACTCACAAATTCCGTCAGTTGCGCAAATGCATTTAAACATTAATTCTATAAATAAGGTACGCTGTGAGTATATCAAATTTCGCGATTTTTGTCAATCGTTGAAACTGCTTTTTTTATATGTTATTTTGCAAGAATAACTGTTTAATTTGTTCATACGAGTATCATTGACTTTTTTACGCGCAAGAGCATACTCTTTTTCGGTGAACGGAGGTGCATATATATGCAAATCACTTTTAAGGATGTAAATTGTAAGTATACCGGCGTGTGGCAGGAAAACGGCGAGGGAGCTGTTGTTTCATACAGCCAAATTGCTTTTTTGAGATTGGCTTTATTGGCGAAAGCCTCACTGTAGAAGCGGCGCTCGCCTTACATGTGTCGTGTTTTCTAGACGGCGCGGAAGTACAGCCGACCGTGAAGGAAGATACCCTTGTTTTTGCTGCTGACAAGGGTGAGCATGCGCTCAAAATCAAGGTGTACAATAATGAACGCCTTGGGGTCAAACCCCTTGCGGCTGGTGGCTTTTTCCGCGTTCCCGATAAGCGGTATGTGCATTTTATCGGCGATTCTATCACTCACTCATACCCCGGCTTTTCTTCGGTTGCATCTGAAAACCTGGGTGTTGACTATTCGGTTGTTGCGCATTGCGGTATGTCATTTGTAGACGGTTGGGGATGGTACTAACCGCCCGCGGGCATGGAGGTGCGCATGGGTATGGAAACGCGGTATTTTGTACTGCAATTACCGGGTGATAATGAGCAGCCCATTCCGTACACCTTCGACTACTGTCGTGCACCCGATGATATCGTGATATTTATCGGTACAAACGACTATTTGGACGACGTGCAAAACCGCGAAAATGGCAATGTGCAGACTTTTGCCGAACACTATCTTGCGTTTGTCAAACGCCTACGCGAAAAGTTCCCGCATGCAAAGGTCATATTACGAAACCTCTGTCGGATAAATGCTGTCGCAACGAAAGCATTACTGCGGCTTTTGAATTGATTTCCGCGACATTGCCGGATATCTATCTTATCCCCGCCGATACGTGGGGTGTGGAGATCAGTAGCGACGGCACCCACCCCTCCGAAGCAGGCTATGCCCGCTTCGCCGAGGGCGTGACAACGTATCTTAGCTGATCGTAAAACAACTTTTGTCATAGTTTCGGTATTTCCCGCATAGGATTAACCATCAAACATAGGGGTTGATCGTATGACAAACGCCACCGATACAAGGGCGGTACAACTGGGGGAATACATCATCGAAAACGGCGCCACCGTGCGCGCTGCGGCGAAAAAGTTCCATATATCCAAATCCACCGTACATAAAGACGTTTCCGAACGGCTGCGCAAGCTCAATCCGCAGTTATACAAGGAGGTGCGGGTGGTACTCAATATCAATAAAGCGCAACGGCATATCCGCGGAGGCATCGCCACCCGCGAGAAATACCGCGCGGTTAAGAAATGATAAAAAATCCCGAGAGAAAACTCGGGATTTTTTTACTTTTATCGGTTAAAACTATTGTATAAAAATATTCTTTGTGGTATAGTAGACGCAATTTGTTTTTGGAGATGGATGTCAAATGCGAAAGACTAAAATTGTATGTACGATCGGTCCTGCTTGCAGCGACGAGCAAACGCTGATCAACATGTGTAAAGCGGGCATGAACGTGGCGCGCCTTAACTTTTCTCACGGTACCCATGCGGATCAGTTCGCGCGTATCGAAATGCTCAAAAAGGTGCGGCGGGAGCTCGGCGTGCCGTTGGCGATCCTTTTGGACACCAAAGGTCCCGAATACCGCATTTCTACATTTAAAGAAGGCAAAGTGGTGCTCGCAGAGGGGGATACCTTTACGTTCACTACCGATACGATTGAGGGGGACGAAAAGCGGGTATCGGTAAGTTATAAAGAGCTTGCCAAAGAGATGCAGGCAGGGGATACCATTCTGCTTAATAACGGTCTGCTCAATTTCTGCGTGCAAGAAGTGCGCGGCAATGATATCGTTTGCAAAGTGATTATCGGCGGTGAGCTTTCCAACCGCAAAAGCATGAGTTTCCCCAATAAGGTTCTCAAACAGGTGTACCTGAGCGAACAGGACAAAGAGGATATTCTGTTCGGCATTCAAAACGATATTGATTTTATTGCCTGTTCCTTCGTATCTGTAAAACAAGATTTATTAGACGTCAAAGATTTTTTGCGTGAACACGGTGCAGAGAATATCGAACTGATCGCCAAGATCGAAAATCAGTCAGGCGTGGATAACATCGAAGAAATCTGCGAGGAATGCGCCGGTATTATGATCGGTCGCGGTGATATGGGTGTGGAGATCCCGTTTGCGGAACTGCCTGCCATTCAGAAAAAACTTATCACCAAATGCCGTCTGCTGGGCAAACGTGTGATCACTGCCACTGAAATGCTGGAATCCATGATCTATAACGCCCGCCCCACCCGTGCGGAGATCTCGGACGTGGCAAATGCCGTGTACGACGGTACCAGTGCCGTGATGCTGTCGGGTGAGACTGCTGCGGGCAAATATCCCGTTCTGGCAGTGGAGACCATGGCAAGCATTGCAGAGCATACCGAGAAAAATATTCACTATTATAAGCGTTTCCGCAACGCGGAATTCCGTATCAAAAATACGGGGGATGCCATTTCTCATGCGACCTGCGGCATGGCAATCGATATTGATGCAAAAGCGATTGCGGTGTGCACCATTTCGGGTATGACCGCGCGCATGGTCTCCCGCTTCCGCTCACCGGTGGATATTTTAGGCATCACCACCAGCGAGAAAACTTTCCGCAAACTATCCCTTTCGTGGGGCGTTACGCCGGTCATGTGTGAAGAATATACCTCGATGGACGTGTTGTTCTATACGGCGCAGCAGTTGGCGAAAAAGACCTTTGAACTGAACGAAGGAGATCGCATCGTGATTACAGGCGGTATCACCAACGGCAAATCCGGTAACACCAACGTGATCAAGGTGGAGACAATATAACAAGAAAACCGCCTGCGGCGTGGCCGTAGGCGGTTTTAATGATTTTATCGTGCTCTGAGAGCGATGCCGCAGCCTGGCTCCAACCCAAGCGGGCTTTCGCCGCCTTTGGAATTGGTCAGCAGCGGTTTACCCCATTTTTGGTATTCGATGCTGTAATATTCGAGTTCGCCGCCAAGATCAATGTTCACCTTGGTGGGATTTTGTAGACTGCCATTGACCGGCAGTATCACATCCTTGCCTTCTTTGTCGACGTAATGACCGATAACGCACTCCTCATTCGCAGAGAAGTTCTTCACCGCGCCGCATTCTGCGATGCTCGCGGCGCGCTCAAGATCTGTCGTGTCGGAGAAATACATCCCCCTGTAGTCCATATCAAATAATAACTCGCCAAGCGTGAAAATACGGCGGTTGGTTTCTTTCAAGAGATACCAGGTAGGTGTTTTGATATCCTCACCGGTTCATGATTTGTACACTCCTTACACCAACTTTTTTACTGGTTTGAGTATAGCATTTCGGAGGGATTTGTCAAGCAATTGACACTTTTTGCACAGTGTGTTGATATGTTTTGCACAGTAATATTTTCTTGCAGTATTTTTGTTGACGGGGTTACCATTTATTTAAAAGTTAACACAATATTTTCCTTGCAAAATATTGTGTATTTCTATTGACAACACCATACCATATATGCTAATATCTTTCTGCTTAAACACAACATATAGTTAATATATATTGAATTTGAAAGGAGAAACATATATGAAGATTATCAAACGAAACGGCTCCGAAGCTGTATTTGATATTACCAAGATCATTGTTGCGATCACCAAAGCCAATGATACCGTTGAAGAAAAAGACCGTATGACTGCACAGCAGATCCGCCGCATCGCGGAGAGCGTGGTGCTTGCCTGCGAGGAACTCGGTCGCTCTCCCGTCGTGGAGGAAGTGCAGGATATGGTGGAAAGACATATCATGGCGCACGGCGCTTTTGAGGTGGCGAAAGCCTACATTACCTATCGGTATACCCGCACGCTTGTACGCCAGTCCAACACCACCGACGACAAGATTTTGAGCCTTATCGAGTGCAACAACGAGGAAGCGAAGCAGGAAAATTCCAATAAAAACCCGGTTGTCAACTCTACCCAACGCGACTATATGGCGGGCGAGGTGTCCCGTGATATTACCAACCGTATCTTGCTGCCGCAGGATATTGTGGAAGCGCATAATGACGGCATCATCCATTTCCACGATACCGACTATTTTGCGCAGCACATGCACAACTGCGACCTGGTGAACTTAGAGGATATGCTGCAAAACGGCACGGTTATCACCGGCACGCTTATCGAACGTCCGCATAGTTTTTCCACCGCTTGTAACATCGCGACCCAGATCATTGCGCAGGTGGCGTCCAATCAGTACGGTGGACAGTCTATTTCGCTGACCCATTTAGCGCCGTTTGTGCAGGTCAGCCGCGAGAAGATCACCAAAGATGTGATCGCTGAAAACGAAGAACTGGGCAGAACGCTTTCCAAAGAGGAATTGTCCCGCGTGGTGGAGCGTCGTTTGCGCGAGGAGGTTCGCCGCGGCGTGCAGACCATCCAGTATCAGGTGGTTACTCTGCTCACCACCAACGGACAAGCGCCGTTTGTGACCGTGTTCATGTATCTCAATGAAGCGAAAAACGAGCAGGAGAAAAAGGATCTTGCTATTGTGATCGAGGAGACTCTTTTGCAGCGGTATCGGGGTGTAAAAAATGAGAAAGGTGTGTGGGTGACTCCCGCATTTCCGAAACTCATTTACGTACTCGAAGAGGATAACATCCGTGAGGATGCGCCTTACTGGTATTTGACCGAACTTGCCGCGAAATGTACGGCGAAACGCATGGTGCCCGACTATATCAGCGAAAAGAAAATGCTGGAACTGAAAGTGGATAAGAATGGGGAAGGCCATTGCTACACCTGCATGGGTTGCCGCAGCTTTTTGACTCCTTACGTGGACGAAAACGGTCAGCCGAAATACTACGGTCGTTTCAACCAGGGTGTTGTCACCTTGAACCTGCCGGATATTGCGCTGTCTTCCGGCGGTAACGTTGAGAAGTTCTGGAAAATTTTTGATGAGCGTTTAGAGCTGTGCCATCGCGCACTGTTATGCCGTCATGAGCGTCTGAAAGGTACGCTGTCGGATGCCGCACCTATCTTGTGGCAGTACGGTGCCATTGCACGCCTGGATAAAGGTCAGCCGATTGACGAATTGCTGTTCGGCGGCTATTCCACCATTTCGCTTGGCTACGCAGGTTTGTATGAGTGTGTCAAATATATGACCGGCAAGAGCCACACCGATCCCGCTGCAACGCCGTTTGCACTGGACGTTATGGAATATATGAATGCCGCTTGCCGCAAATGGAAAGCGGAGCATAACGTGGATTTCAGCCTTTACGGTACCCCGCTGGAATCTACCACCTACAAATTCGCAAAGTGCCTGCAAAAACGCTTTGGCGTCATTGATGGCGTCACCGATAAAGGCTATATCACCAACAGCTACCATGTACACGTGACCGAGGAGATCGACGCGTTTGAAAAGCTGCGCTTTGAGGCACAATTCCAGCACCTGTCTCCCGGTGGTGCCATTAGTTATGTGGAAGTTCCTAATATGCAGCATAATCTAAAAGCGGTGCTGAACGTGATGAAGTTTATCTATGATAACATCATCTACGCCGAACTCAATACCAAATCCGACTATTGCCAGGAGTGTGGCTTTGACGGTGAGATTGCTATCGAGGAAGAAGATGGCAAGCTTATTTGGAAATGCCCCAACTGTGGCAATACCGATCAGGATAAAATGAATGTTGCGCGCCGCACCTGCGGTTATATCGGCACCCAGTATTGGAACCAGGGTCGCACGCAGGAGATCAAAGAACGCGTGCTGCATCTGTGAGGTAATCATGCACTACGGAGAAATCAAGAACTGCGATATTGCCAATGGGGAAGGGGTGCGCGTCTCGCTGTTTGTTTCCGGCTGTACCAACCGCTGCGAGCATTGTTTTCAGCCGCAAACATGGGATTTTTGTTACGGTCAACCGTTTACAAAAGAAGTGGAGGACAGCATCATAGAGATGCTGAAACCTGATTATGTGGATGGGCTGACCTTGCTTGGCGGCGAGCCGTTTGAACCGCAAAACCAAGAGGCGTTGTTACCGTTTGTAAAAAGGGTGCGGGAGAGCTACCCCAAAAAGAATATATGGGCGTTTTCGGGGTTCACGTATGAAGAACTCACCACCTTTGGCACGCATCCGCATTGCGGATCCACTTTACCACTGTTATCGCTCATAGACGTTTTGGTGGACGGCAGATATATGGAAGCGAAAAAGGATATCACCCTGCGCTTTCGCGGCTCTTCCAATCAACGGATCATCAATCTGCCCGCGACCATGAAAACGGGGGATATTGTTTTGTGGGATATTTAGAAAAAGACCAACCGTAAAAAACGGTTGGTCTTTTTTGCAAAACTGTAAATTTTTGTATCGCGTCGTTGACGAAAGCGGAAGAAAATGGTACTATTTTGAAGAGAATGAAAGTGAGGTGAAGGCACTTGAAAAAAGAAAAAGAGACGGCGGTTTCTTTGCGCCGTCGTCGCATTGTAACGGTGCTTTCACTTTGTGTGATTATAGCGCTGTTTGGTTGGCTGACCTGGGTGCTCGCGCGACAACTCAAACAAATCGGCGGTACCCCTGAGGACTTTAAAAGTTTTATTGATTCTTTCGGCTTTGTAGGCGTTTTGGTTGGCTTTGGCATTCAGTTTTTGCAGGTGGTCATTGCGCTTATCCCGGGCGAAATAGTCGAGATCGGGCTTGGCGGTGCTTTCGGCGCGGTGCAGGGAACGATTTTATGTATGCTCGGCGTCGCGGCAGCATCTGCGGTGGTATTTTTGGCGGTGAAACGCTTCGGCGTGCGGCTCATAGAATTGTTCTTCCCGCGTGAGAAGATAGATAGCCTGCGTTTTATCAATAGCGAGAAAAAACTAAAACGCATCGTCTTTATCCTGTTTTTCATTCCCGGCACCCCAAAGGATCTGCTCACCTATTTTGTGGGACTTACCCGCATGAAGTTGTCCGAGTTTTTGACGATCTCTTTGATCGCTCGCATCCCTTCCGTGATTTCTTCCACTATCGGCGGCAATCTTTTGAGCGAAAAAGATTATGTATCTGCCATCATCTTGTTTGTAATCACCGGCGCTGTCAGCCTACTTGGTATTTTGCTGTATGATTTTATCTTAAAACGAAAAGCGGAAAAGAAGAATAAAAGTAACTAAAACCCAAAGCAAGCGCTGTCCCATGGGATGGCGCTTTCTTCCGGTTGTGCAGATGATTTCAGGATTAAATTTATAGCTGTCCATGGCGTGGATACGATAAGGATTTCTTCTGTTTATTGCTTTAGTGATCATTGTGATGTTTATCGAGAGATGTGCAAGTGATTAATATGCCGGGAAGCTTTAAATTTTTGTTGTAATTGATAAAAGTATCTGCTATAATATATTTTGTATAATTTTGTTTAAAGGAGAACCGGTATGCTTACCTGGCTTTTGGAAAACAGAGGATCCATAGATTTCATCAGCTTGCTTGTTATGCTGTTTAGTTACGCTGTGCTGGTGTTTGTAATGTTACCGGTGCATGAAATGGCACATGCGTGGGCGGCAAAAAAACTGGGTGATAACACGGCAAGTTGGAATGGCAGACTGACATTTAATCCGTTGCGCCATCTGGATCCTTTCGGTACGACCATGTTGGTTTTATTCGGTGTGGGTTATGCCCGCCCCGTGCCGATCAATCCCTATAATTTCCATGATCCGAAAAAGGGAATAGCACTTTCTGCTTTGGCGGGACCGGTTTCCAATTTGCTGATGGCGATCCTATCCGTAGCGGTATACCGTGTGTGTTATATTTTCATCACAGATGCCGTTTTACTGTACTATCTGTGGGTGATATTTGTATTTGTGTTCGCGCGGGTCAATATCGGTCTTGCGGTATTCAACCTGCTGCCTATCCCGCCGCTCGACGGCTCAAAGATTTTTGGTTACTTCATGCCGGACAGATGGCTATACACGATGGAGCGGTATGAACGGCATATCAGCATGGCGCTGATGGTGTTGCTGTTTACCGGCGTGTTGGATGTGCCGCTGGGCTTTTTGCAGAACCTGTTTTGTATGCTTATCGGCGGCTTGTTCGGTATGCCGGGACTTGTTTGATTCGAGGCAAAAACGCAGTTAATCCTCGCGGATTAACGAGTATTTTAACGACGATAGAGCGAAAATCCGCCTTTTTAAAACGGTGTTCAGATGTGTCGCTCTACCCTGGGAGTTTTGTTGATGGAAGCCATTTCCTACCGATTGCCGGTCTTTGAAGGACCGCTCGATCTTCTGCTTTTTTTGATACAGAAGAACAAACTGAATATTTATGATATTCCTATTGCCGAGATTTTGCGGCAATATTTGGATGCCATTGAAGAGATGAAGGAGCTTGATCTGGATATTGCGAGCGAATTTCTCGAAATGGCAGCGCGCCTTGTACAGATCAAATCCGCCATGCTGTTGCCCAAATACGAGGATGAGGCGGAAAATCTGCGACAGGAACTGACCGGACAGCTGATAGAATATAAGCTGTGTCAGGAAGCCGCGCGGCGACTTGCCAAGCAGTATATCGGCAGCGAACTGTTCATCCGCGAAGCGGAAGAGGTAGAACCGGATATGACCTATCGGCGGGTGCATCAGCCGGACGTGCTGATCGATGCGTATCTCTCTGCGGCAGGACGCGGTAAACGCCGCTTGCCACCGCCCGCACAGGCGTTTCACGGTATCGTGGCGCGTAAGATCGTGTCGGTTTCCTCTAAGATTGTGCATGTGCTGCGCAGCTTGCGGCAGAGCAAGGCAGTGAAATACGAGGCGTTTTTTGAAGGCGCGGAAAGCAAGTCGGATCTGGTTGCTACCTTCTTGGCATTGCTTGAACTGATGAAGGCGCGCCGTATCCGCGTGGACGGAGAGGGCAAGTCGCTGGAAGTCTCAATGCAGGACGGCGACGATGGAATGCCTTTTGAATTCCATTCCGAATATGATGATGAAGTGAAAACGGAGAAAAACAATGGAGATTAAACAATATCAAGCAGCGATCGAAGCGGTGGTGTTTGCCTGCGGTGAACCGGTTGCCGCTTCCCGTTTAGCACAGGTGCTGGAATTAGATGAAGAAACGGTCATCCGCATTGCGGATGATTGGCTCAATGATGTGAATACCCGCGGTGGCGGTATCATGGCCGTCAAGCTGGATGATCAGTATCAGCTGTGTACCCGCAAGGAATATGCAAATTACGTCCGTACTGCACTGGATATCCGCCGCAATGTGCCGTTGTCACAAGCGGCAATGGAGGTTTTGGCGATTGTTGCGTATAATCAGCCGGTCACCAAAGCGTTTGTGGAACAGGTGCGCGGCGTGGATTGTGCTGCGGTACTGCAAGGCTTGCTTTCAAAAGGTCTTGTGGAAGAAAAAGGACGCTTGGAGCTGCCCGGCAGACCGCTTTTGTACGGTACGACCACCACGTTCTTACGCAGTTTTTCCATTTCGTCGCTCAATCAACTGCCTCCGCTGCCCAAAGATGAAAATGAAGAGGTGCAGGACACCACGCTGGACGAAATGCTGGAAGAGCAGGAAGCGGAACAGTATATTACCGCTCCCGAAACGGATATTTCGGAACAAGCCGTGGAAGAATAAACCAATCGGCATCAAACGTCGAGGAAAGGACGGCGGCGGATGATCGCTCTATATATTGTCGGCGGACTGCTTGCGTTCATCGCGTTGGTGCTGTCTTCGCCGGTGACAGTGCGCTTTTTCTTTCGTGACACGCCGGAGCTTATACTGCGCGTGTGGGGATATCCCATACGACTGCTGCCGCGTGCGACAGAGCAAGAGCTGCAGAAAAAGCAAAAAAAGCAAACCCAAAAAACGGACAAGCCCTCACTTCTCTCGGAATTGCAGATGTCTTTGAAGGAAGACGGGATCGGTACGATTTTGCAGTATATGGGGGATCTGGCGGATATTTTGAAGCGCACTACGGGTAAGTTGCTGCGTGCGGTGACGGTGAAAAACTTTCAGCTGCACATGCGGATATCCGGCGAAGACGCTGCTGCTGTGGCGACCAACTATGGGAAGGTGTGCGCAGCACTTTATCCGTTGCTGGGTGTTCTGACCTCCGGTATTCGTTTTAAAAAGCACGATGTGGAGCTGCACCCCGACTTTTTGCAGGAGGGTAATGCGGTGCTTTTAGATGTTGCGGCGCGCGTTTCCCTATGGAAACTTATGGGTGCTGCTATTACGGTCGGGATTTCACTTTTGCATTTATATACTACTGTGGATATAAAGAAAGGACGGTAAACGGTAATGGGTGAAAGTAACAATGTCAAAAACCTGTTTGGTACCTCTATTGAAAAAATCAGAGAGGTCGTAGACACCAATACGGTGATCGGCGATCCCATCACTGCCGCGGACGGTACGATGGTTATTCCGGTTTCAAAGGTTTCATACGGCTTTGCTTCGGGCGGCAGCGATCTGCCCAGTAAACAGGCCAATTCGTTGTTTGGTGGCGGTGGTGGCGCTGGTATCAATATCACCCCTATTGCATTTTTGGTGATTGCAGAGGGCAATGTGCGCTTGTTGCCGGTGTCCTCTAAGCCGGATAATTTCGATAAGGCCATAAGCATGGTGCCGGATCTGGTGGATAAGGTAAGCAGCCTTTTAAACCGCAAAAAGGACAGCGCCCGCGCCGAAGAGGCAAAGGTAGAGATCGAAACAAAACTGACCGATCTGTAATGTGCATCTGCCTACCCGCATAGGATATATGCGGGTAGGTGGTTTTCATGTATAAAAGATGTATTTGCTGTATCGCATTGCTTTTTGTGTTTTGCATACCTGCTGCGGCTGAAACGCTTTCGCTTTCTTCCGCATCCGCTGTGGTGATGGAGGCTGAAAGCGGGGAAGTGCTGTACGAAAAGGATGCGCACACGCCACGCCCTATGGCGAGCACGACTAAGCTTATGACCGCTTTGTTGGCGGCAGAAGCATTGCCGCTCGACAAGGAGATCATCGTGTCTGCCGAAGCAGTGGCGGTGGAGGGGTCAGCGCTGGGATTACGTGCAGGGGATACTATCACCCTTTCCGATCTGCTCACCGGACTGTTGCTCGCGTCGGGAAACGATGCTGCGAATGTGACCGCTGAGGCGGTGGCGGGGGATTTGCCTGCTTTTGCCTCGCTGATGAACGCCAAAGCGGCGGTACTGGGGATGCGAAACAGCGGGTTTGTAACCCCTTCCGGCTTGGATGCAGAAGGGCATGCGGCTTCCGCATACGATATGGCAATACTCGGGCGCGCGGTGCTGCAAAACGATTTTTTGCGGCAGGTGTGTGCGACTAAAAGTGCTAAAGTGTATTTCGGCAATCCGAAGCGCGAGGTGTGGGTGAGCAATCATAATCGCCTTTTGAAACTTTCTGCGGATTGCATCGGTATGAAAACCGGTTTTACCAAGAAATCCGGTCGTTGCTTGGTTTCGGCAGCTGTGCGCGACGGCGTTACCGTTGTGGCGGTGACCTTAAACGGCGGCGATTATTGGAATGATCACATGAAGCTGTATACATACGCGTTTGAACGGCTGGAGCGGGTGACACCGCAGGCGCCGACATTGCAACCGCTTGCGGTGGCGGGAGGTGTGGATACGCAGGTGCAGCTCACTACTGAGCAGCCTCGCGCAATTACGTGCAAAAAAGGAGAAAGCGAAAACGTGGAGATTTCCGTGCAGCTGCCACCTTTTTTGTGGGCACCGATCAAGGCGGGGGAGACGGTAGGTAATGTGACCTATCAGTATACAAAGGATTATACAGTCACGCTGCCGATTACGGCAGCGAGTGATGTGAATGCTCGCCCGCCGATTGCAGCGGGGGCGCGCTTTTTGAAAAACTGTAGACATATATATAGGATGTTCTTTAAATAAAGGAGTTAAAAATGGCGCAAGTACGATTACAGAAACTGCTGTCCGAGCGAGGCGTGGCTTCCAGACGAAAGGCGGAAGAACTGATTGCCGCCGGTAAGGTGAAGGTCAACGGTCATGTTGCGCGTTTGGGTGATAAAGCGGATGAACGCAAAGACCATATCACCGTTTGCGGCAAGAAGGTCGAGCCGGCGCAGATGCCGGTGTATATTATGTTGCACAAACCGCGCGGGTTTATCACCACCATGAAAGATGAAAAAGACCGCAAATGCGTGGAGGATCTGGTGCGCGGTGTCGGTGTGCGCGTGTTCCCGGTAGGACGTCTCGATAAGGATTCCGAAGGCATGCTTATTCTCACCAACGATGGCGATTTTGCCAATGCGGTTATCCATCCGTCTTCGCACGTGCCTAAGCGGTATCGTGTCACGGTGCGTGCTGAAGTGACCGATCAACTTTTAGAGCCGATGCGCCGCGGTATGACCATCGACGGTGAAAAAACGGCTCCCGCCGACGTGGGGATCGTGTCTGCCGAAAAGGAACGCAGCGTTGTGGAAATAGTGCTGTATGAAGGCAAAAACCGCGAGATCCGTAGGATGTGTGAACAACTGGGGTTAGAGGTCATGCGCTTGCGCCGTGTTTCTATCGGACCGGTAAAGCTGGGTATGCTGCCGACCGGCAAGTGGCGGCATCTGTTGCCCCGAGAGGTTAAAGCGTTGGTGATCGCTACCGGCAGGCCGGAGAAGATTGCCGCGGACTATATTAAAAACGGAAAGGTGGATACGCGTGATTACAATTCTTCCCGCCGATGAGGCGTTTTACGACGAACATGGCATCACCGATCCCGCTGTCCGTGCCATGGTGATCGCGGGCGGTGAAAAAATTGAGGAATATATCTTGTTCACGATGGGTGAAAAAGAGATGGAACTCACCGAAATGCATGCAGAGGATTTTGTGCTGCAAGAAGGTCTTGTGCGTGCTGCACTCAACTACGGTTTCCGCCGCGAACTGGAAACAGCATTTTGCACCGATCCCTGCATGGATGAAATTTTGAAATTCTTGGTTTTCAAGGAT
The DNA here is from genome assembly GCA_045638005.1 of Acutalibacteraceae bacterium. Classification (GTDB taxonomy): domain Bacteria; phylum Bacillota; class Clostridia; order Oscillospirales; family Acutalibacteraceae; genus URNF01. The sequence continues at coordinate 25,415 of JAZUAN010000001.1, forward strand.
ACCGGAGAGCGGAAAGAAGTCTCTTTAAGTGAATTTTTTAGCCGTGGCTGTAAACATTGTGTAAAAAACTGATTAAAAGTATAAAAAAGGCTTGTACTTTTCTTTATAATCATGTATAATGATTTCGATTTGGGTTTTTTATACCCGCAACACACAGGAAAGGATTGTTCAATATGAAAAAGTTTAACATCACTGTCAACGGAACTGCTTATAAAGTTGAGGTAGAAGAGGAAGGCGCTGTCGCTGCTGCTCCGGTAGCCGCACCTGCTGCTCCTGCCGCTCCCGCTGCTGCGCCTGCTGCTGCGCCCGCTCCTGCTGCCGCCGCGCCCGCCGGTGCTACTGAAGTGACCGCTCCCATGCCCGGCACCATCGTCAATGTGCCCGTGAAGGCCGGCGACGCTGTTGCTAAGGGTCAGGTGCTCGTGGTATTCGAAGCCATGAAAATGGAGCAGGAAGTTATGGCTCCCTGCGACGGCACCGTTGCTTCTGTCAATGTAAATCAGGGTGAGACTGTCGAGACCGGCAAACTGTTGCTGACTTTGAACTAAATCGCTCTAAATATTGCAGAAGTCTCTGCCTGAAAGGATGAAAATATATGGCTAAGGTCGGAATTACCGAAACCATTTTGCGTGATGCGCACCAGTCGCTGATCGCTACCCGTATGTCCACCGAGGAAATGCTGCCGGCATTGGATGCCCTCGATAAGATTGGCTTCCATTCGCTCGAATGCTGGGGCGGTGCTACATTTGATGCTTGCTTGCGCTTTTTGGACGAGGATCCGTGGACGCGTCTGCGTACCCTCAAAGAGCACATGCCCAACACGCCCTTGCAGATGCTGTTCCGTGGTCAGAATATGCTTGGTTACCGTCACTACGCTGACGATATCGTAGAATATTTTGTGCAGAAATCGGTGGCAAACGGTATCGATGTGATCCGTATTTTTGACGCCCTCAATGATATCCGCAACTTGGAAACCTCTATCAAAGCGGCGAGAAAAGAAAAGGGCGCGCATGTGCAGGTTGCTGTGTGCTACACCACCAGCCCGGTGCATGATATCGAATATTTCGTGAACTATGCGAAGAAATTAGAAGAAACCGGTGCGGATTCTATCTGTATCAAGGATATGGCGGGTCTGTTGTTGCCGTACGAGACCTACGATCTCGTAAAAGCGATGAAAGAAACCGTGAAAATCCCGATCCAGTTGCATTCCCACTTTACTGCGGGTATTGCCGATCAGGTGCTGATGAAAGCAATTGAAGCGGGTGCTGATGTAGTGGATACCGCGCTGTCTCCGCTCGCGATGGGTACTTCTCATCCCGCGACTGAGTCGATGGTCGCTGCCCTTAAGGGCACCGAGTATGATACCGGTCTCGATCTCATTGCGCTCAACGATGTGAGCAAACATTTCAAGGGCTTGCGCCAGAAATATCTGGAAAGTGGTCTTTTGAATCCCAAGATGTTGGAAGTGGACGCCAACGCTTTGATTTATCAGGTGCCCGGCGGCATGCTTTCCAACCTCGTCAGCCAGTTGAAGCAAATGGGCAAAGAGGATCAGCTGGAAGAGGTGCTCCTCGAAGTACCGCGTGTTCGCAAGGATTCCGGTTATCCGCCGCTGGTTACCCCGTCCTCTCAGATCGTCGGTACCCAGGCGGTGCTGAACGTTATCTTGGGCGAACGTTACAAGAACGTTACCAAGGAATTCAGGGGTCTTGTTCGTGGCGAATATGGTTCTAACCCTGCCCCCATTGATCCTGAGTTCCGTAAGATGATCATCGGTGATGAAGAGCCGATTGATTGCCGTCCTGCAGATCTGATCGCTCCCGAACTGGACAAGATGCGTGAAGAGGTTGCTGCTATGGGCGATCTCATCGAGCAGGAAGAGGACGTGCTGACCTACGCACAGTTCGGTCAGGTTGCGACCAAATTCTTCGAAAAACGCGCACAGATTAAAGAGTTTGGCGATCCCAACGGCTTCCATACCGACGAGATCATTGTGACTGCTGAATAATGCACAAAAAATCCCGCAATACGTGAGTGTTGCGGGATTTTTTTTTATTTTTATGCCTTGAATTCCTTGACAGTATCATGTAAAAACTGGTAGAATAATATGAATAGTAATAGTATCTCCAAAGGAGATGAGTTTTGATGATTAGAAGCATGACCGGCTACGGTCGTGATGAACAGCAGCTCGACGGTATGAATATCATCGTTGAACTGAAATCGGTCAACCACAGATACTTTGAATACGGATCTCGTCTGCCGTATGCATATGGCTTTTTGGATGAACGGCTTAAAAAGTTTTTGCAAAGTCGCATTAGCCGCGGCAAGGTGGATATTTCCGTTTGGATTCAAACGGTGGATGCTCCCGGTAGCGAGGTGACAGTCAATTTTGATCTCGCTGAAGGCTATGTGAAGGCGATGCGCGAAATGGCAGAACGCCTCGGTTTGCGTGATGATATTTCGGTGACCGCGCTTTCTCGCTATCCCGATATTCTCACCGTTACCAAAGCGGCGGCGGATGAGGAAGCCATTTGGGCAGCGGTTGAGAAGGTTGCCGCCGGCGCGGTGGATAAATTTACCGCTATGCGTGAACGCGAAGGCGAAAAGTTGCGGGATGATATCCTCTCCCGTGCCGACACCATTCTTGCCGCCGTTGGAGAGATTGAGAAGCGTTCTCCCGAAACTGTACGGTTGCACATGGAAAAGGTGGAGGCGCGTATGCGGGAACTGTTGGACGGCGCTGCGGTAGACGAACAGCGTCTGCTGACCGAAGCGGCTATCTTTGCCGATAAGGTTGCAGTGGCTGAAGAAACCGTCCGCTTGCGCAGCCATATTGATCAACTGCGGCAGATGCTGTCGGGTGATGATTCTATCGGCAGAAAACTGGATTTCCTTGTGCAGGAAATGAACCGAGAGATCAACACCACCGGCTCTAAAGCGCAGGATGCGGAAATGGCACGTATTGTGGTGGATGTGAAAGCCGAGATCGAAAAGATCCGTGAACAGATACAAAACATCGAGTAATTCCGCGGAGGGGAAAGCATGAAACTGATCAACATCGGATTTGGCAACATGGTGTCCGCAAATCGTTTAGTTGCGATCGTCAGTCCCGAATCGGCACCCATTAAGCGTATCATTCAGGATGCAAAGGATCGTGGCACGCTGATCGACGCCACCTATGGCAGACGCACCCGCGCGGTGCTTATCACCGACAGTGACCATGTGGTATTGTCTGCGGTGCAGCCCGAAACGGTTGCTAACCGTCTAAGCGTGGACGATGATGTGGAGGAGGAGCTGTCCGAGAATGAATAAGCGTGGTATGCTCATCATTTTGTCCGGTCCGTCCGGCTGCGGAAAAGGCACCGTTTTGAAAGCCTTGCTTGAAAAACGCGAGGATACGGTGGTATCCGTTTCGGTAACCACCCGCGCACCGCGTGTCGGCGAAGAGGATGGGGTGCATTATTTCTTCCGTTCGCGGGCAGACTTTGAGCAGATGATCCAAAACAGAGAACTGTTGGAATATGCCGAATACAACGGCAATTATTACGGCACGCCCTTGCCGCCGCTCAACGCGTGGTTGGACGAAGGTAAGAATGTGGTGCTGGAAATTGAGGTGCAGGGCGCTGAAAAGGTAATGCAAAGGTTACCTGAAGCGGTTTCCATTTTTATCATTCCGCCCTCAATGGAAAATTTGGAGAAACGCCTGCGCGGGCGCGGTACCGAGACCGAAGAGGTTATTTTGGGTCGCCTCGCAGCTGCAAAACGCGAGTTTGAAGCAGCAAGGCTTTATCAATACATCGTTTGCAACGATGAAATCGAAAACGCTGTTGAGCAGATCGAAACGATCCTCAAAGCGGAAACCATGCGTTATGAACGAATGAAAAATACTTTAACGGAGGTAGAAAAATCATGTTAAAACCGACCGATATTGAAGAATTGCAGGGCAAGAACAGCCGCTATGCTGTTGTTATCGGCGTTGCCAAACGCGCCAGAGAGATCTCTGAGGAAGCACAGAATAACGGTGAAATCATCACCGAAAAAACCGTGAGCCTTGCTATTGACGATTTCAAAAAAGGCGAATGCAAACTGCTGGTACCGGATGTAGAGGACTAAACATCGGTAAAATTTACACTAAGAGGTGAAAAAGGATGCTTGGAACAACGGTTGTGCAGATAGCGGTTGATCAAGCGTCCTTTTACTTTGATCGACCGTACAGTTACACAGTACCGACCGCCCTTAAAAATAAGGCGCAGGTGGGTTGCCGTGTGATGGTGCCGTTCGGTGGCGGCAACCGCCGTCGGCAGGGTATTATTTTGTCTACGGAAACCCCTGCTGATCTTCCCAAAAGTTTAAAACCAGTAGAAGCGGTGTTGGATGAAACACCGCTTTTGTCCAAAGAATTGTTAAATCTTGCGCTGTGGCTAAAAGAACGCACTTTTTCCACCACTTTTGACTGTGTGCGCGCTATGCTGCCCACGGGGCTGTATATGCGTATTAAAACGGTGTTTCGCGCGGCGATTGACATTCCGCCCGAAAAGCTGGAACTGCTCACCACCGCCGAAAAACAGGTGCTGACCTTCATATCCCGCTGTCCTGATGGTGCCGACGGTGATACCTTGCTGAAAAAATGCGGTGTCGCGGAAAATGCACCGGAAGTACGCAGTCTTTTGCAAAAGGAGATACTGTTCCGTGCGGATGGTGCTTTCCGTAATACGGGGGATGCCACCGTGCGTATGATCCGTTTGACTGCTGATGGTGAAAACTGGCAGGAGTCGGGGGCGGAAAAACTCACCGACCGCCAAAAATCGGTGATAAATCTTTTGCAGGATGTCGGCTGTGCCTCCCTCAAAGAGGTCTGTTATTTCTCATCGGTCACCAAGGCAGTCACCGATGCACTTGTAAAAAAGAAACTTGCATTTTATTATGATGCGGAGGTGCTGCGCTCACCGTACGAGAGCACCGGAAAACAACCGCAAATCGTCTCCTCTCAATTGAACACGGAGCAACAAAGAGCATTTGATACCCTGCAAAACCTATACGCGGGCGGCAAAGCCGCCGCGGCACTTTTATACGGCGTTACCGGTAGCGGCAAAACGCAGGTATATATGAATTTGATAGATCGGGTGGTAAAGGACGGCAAACAAGCCATTGTTATGGTACCGGAAATCTCCCTCACCCCTCAAATGATGGAACTGTTCTTAAAACGCTACGGCAGCCGCGTTGCGGTACTGCACAGTGGTCTTTCCATCGGCGAACGGATGGATGAATGGAAACGCATCCGCAGGGGAGAAGCACAGATCGTAGTGGGCACCCGCTCCGCCGTATTTGCCCCTTGCGAAAATCTTGCTCTTATCATTATGGACGAGGAGCAGGAACATACTTATAAATCTGAGAGCTCACCGCGTTATCATGCGCGTGATGTGGCGAAATACCGATGCGCACAGCATGACGCGTTGTTAGTATTCGCTTCTGCTACTCCGTCTGCGGAATCATATCTCGCTGCCCAAAGCGGGAGATACACCCTTTGCACGCTGGAAAACCGCTTTGGAGATACAGCGTTACCCGCGGTGGAAGTGGTGGATATGCGCGGGGAAGAGTTGGGCGCTGAAAGCATTGGTGAGACCCTTACCCGTGAAATGCGTGAAACGCTGGATGCCGGTCAGCAGGTGATCTTGCTGCTTAACCGCCGCGGTTTTCACACACACATTTCTTGCCGTTCCTGCGGGTATGTATTTACCTGCCCTTCTTGTAGTATTTCTATGACCTATCACCGCGCCAATCGCAGACTTCTGTGTCATTATTGCGGCCACATGGAAGAACCTTCTGCCAAATGTCCGCAATGCGGCTCGGATAAGATCCGTTACAGTGGTTTGGGCACCCAACGAGTGGAAGAAGAATTGGAAGAAAAGTTCCCCGGTGTATCGGTGCTGCGTATGGATGCGGATACCACTATGTCTCGCATGTCCTATGAACAGAAATTCAAGGATTTTGCAAACGGTAAATATCGAATTATGATCGGTACCCAAATGGTGGCAAAAGGTCTCGATTTCCCGAAAGTAGGATTGGTCGGCGTGCTGTCGGCGGATCAATCGCTGTATAGTGCCGATTACCGCTCGTTTGAAACCACCTTCGCGTTACTCACCCAAGTGGTGGGACGCGCGGGCAGACGTGATACCCCTGGCAAAGCGGTCATCCAGACCTATGTGCCGGAAAACTATGTAATAGAATTAGCAGCAAAACAAGATTATCCCGCTTTTTACGAAACAGAGATCACAAGCAGAAAGCTGATGAAATACCCGCCGTATGCGGATCTGTGTATGTTTGGATTTGTCGGTGTGATGGAAAAAGCGGTAGCGGATGCGGCGGACAGATTTTTGTCGCAGTTGCATACGCTTGCAACAGGCGAATATAAGGATGTACCGCTGATTGCTTTAGATCCCACACCTGCGGCGGTAGCGAGGGTGTCGGGGAAATATAGATATAAACTGATTATCAAAACCAAAAATACCGCTCGTATGCGGGAGATGGTGGGACGGCTTTTGACTGAATTTTCCAAAGCGCCCGAGAATAAAGCTATTACCGTGTACGCGGATATTCATCCTGTAAACCTACTATAATATTGGAGGACAACATGGCTATTCGAAATATTTTGAACGAAAGTGATCCGATTTTGCATAAAGTCTGCCGTCCGGTAGAAAATTTTGATGAGCGTCTGTGGCAGCTTTTGGACGATATGAAGGATACCCTTGCAAAAGCGCAGGGCGTCGGTCTTGCAGGCCCGCAGGTGGGTATGTTGCGCCGCTTGTTCATCATGGACGTGGGAGACGGACTTATTGAATGTATCAATCCGAAAATTTTAGAGGAGAACGGTGTACAGGAATGTGTGGAAGGCTGTCTTTCCAGTCCCGGCGAATACGGCCTTGTTAACCGCCCGCAAACGGTAAAGCTGCAAGCGCAGGACAGAAACGGTAAATTCTTTATTATTACCGCTTCCGATTTGAAAGCACAGTGTATTTCTCATGAAACCGATCATTTGGACGGCGTGTTGTTCAAAACAAAGGTGACCCGCATGCTGCGACCTGATGAATTGAAATGAGGATGGATGTCACATGAAAGTTATATTTATGGGCACACCGGATTTCGCTGTGCCGTCTATGGAACGCTTGCTGCAAGACGGACATGACATCGTACTTGCGGTGACGCAGGAGGATAAACCCAAGGGAAGACACCAGGTGCTCACTCTGCCGCCTGTAAAGGAATGTGCCTTGCAGCACGGCATTCCGGTGTTGCAGCCTAAAACCCTCAAAAGCGATGAGGTATATGAGGCGTTAAAAGCGGTAAACGCCGACGTCATCGCTGTGGTGGCATACGGTAAGATCCTGCCGCCGCGTGTTTTGGAAATGACTAAGTACGGCGCCATCAATGTGCACGGCTCTCTGCTGCCGAAATACCGTGGTTCCGCCCCTATTCAATGGGCGGTGCTAAACGGCGATGCCGTCTCGGGCGTGACCACGCAGCAAATGAACGAAGGAATCGATACGGGTGACATCCTGCTGATGTCCGAGCGCGCCATACCCGAAGATATGACCGCAGGCGAGCTGTTTGACGCGTTATGTGAAGACGGTGCTGCGTTGTTATCCGAAACAATGAAACGGCTGGAAGCAGGTACCCTCACTCCGCAAAAACAAAATGAAGCGGACGCGTCGTATATTTCGATGTTGGATAAATCTATGTGCCCGCTGGATTTTTCCAAACCTGCACGAGTGTTGCATAACCAGGTGCGCGGTCTGCATCCGTGGCCGGTGGCAACCTGCTTGCTTTTAGAAACACAACTGAAAATTCACAAGACCCGTGTCGGGGGCACGGCGAACGGAGAACCTGGCAAGGTGGTTGCCTTGTCACCGTTGACCGTTGCCTGCGGCGACGGAAAAGCACTGGAAATCTTAGAATTGCAAGCCCCCGGCTCCCGCCGCATGGCGGCTGAGGATTTCTTGCGCGGGCATCCTATTGCTATTGGAACTTTCTTAAAATAAAAAAGGAGATCTGTGGATGTATTACTATCTTTTACTGGTCGTTCCTGCGCTGATAGTTGCAGCATGGGCACAGTATAAAGTGAAATCTACCTTCAGCAAATACAGTCAATATTCCACCGCCGCCGGTATGACCGGTATGGAGGCGAGCGGTATTATTCAGCGCGCGAACGGTATTTCCGTGCCGGTACAAGAGGTGGCGGGTGAACTTACCGACCACTATAATCCCAAGACGGACACCATCCATTTGTCCGCTCCTGTATACGGCGTCAATTCCATTGCCGCTGTGGGTGTTGCGGCGCATGAAACGGGACATGCTTTGCAGTATGCGCATGGGTATGCCCCCATTCGTTTTCGTATGGCGTTGGTACCGGTGACCAACTTTTCCGCCTCTATTTCACCGCTTTTTATCATGTTCGGACTGCTTGCGGGCATGGAAATGCTGCTGTATATCGGCATCGCGTTGTTTAGCGTTTCGGTGTTGTTTCAGTTGGTGACCCTGCCGGTGGAATTTAATGCCAGCAGACGTGCTGTGGTCGCTTTGCAGGAGAGTAATCGGTTTACGGAAGAGGAATTAAAAGGTGTCAAAAAGGTGCTGACTGCTGCGGCAATGACCTATGTGGCAGCTCTGCTTGTATCGCTGATGAATTTGTTGCGCTTGATCTTGATAGCGTCGGGGCGCAGCAATCGGAGGGGACGCTGATGGCGGCGGCGCGTCGCACGGCGGTGGAGGTGCTTTGCCGTGTGCACCGTGACGGCGGCTATTCCAATATCGTACTGGATACCGCCTTGCGCGGCGGCGAGTTTTCACCGCAGGATAAAGCGCTCCTTTCCCGTTTAGTATATGGTGTGATCGAACGGCAGCTTACTTTGGATTATGTCATCGACGCGGTGTCTTCCATGCCGCTTAAAAAAATGCACCCGACAGTACGTGAGATTTTGCGTACCGGTGTGTATCAGTTGCTGTATATGGATAAGATTCCCGCCTCTGCCGCCGTCAACGAAGCGGTAAAGCTTGCGAAGTCTATGGGGCAGGGGAAAGCGGCCGGCTTTATCAATGCGGTGTTGCGCAATGTACATCGCAAGCAAGATGCGTTGTTACAGGATGTTTCGGATGAGGTGCGGTACAGCATTCCCGTAGAATGGATCACCTATTGGCGGAATAGCTACGGCAAAGAGACGGCGGACGGGATGCTTGCGTCCCTTGCCGCCCCGCCGCCGCAGTTTATTCGGGTCAACACTTTGCAGATTTCGGTTGAAGATTTCTGTGAACGTCTTCAAAAAGCCGATGTTCCTTTCGAAATACAAGCGGATTTGCCGGAAGGATTGCATATTCTGGCAGGAAATGACTGGAAAGGACTTGCAAAAATAGAAGAAAACTGGTATTATTATCAGGATATTGCTTCGCAGTATTGTTGCCGTGCGTTAGAAGCGCAGCCCGGCGAGAAAATCGCGGATGTTTGTGCCGCCCCCGGCGGTAAGAGCTTTACGGTGGCGCAGTATATGCAAAACGACGGTTTTTTGCTGTCCGGCGATATCTATCCGCAGAAATGCGAAACCATTGAAAACCGCGCCAAGCAGTATGGCATTACATGCCTGGAAACGGTGGTGCGGGATGCATCCACACCGGTTCCAAAGGCACTTGTAGAGGCTTTTGACCGTGTGCTGTGTGACGCGCCGTGCTCGGGAATGGGCGTTATTCGCCGCAAGCCGGAGATACGGTATAAGGCACTTTCCGATATGGCATCCTTGCCGGCATTGCAGACGGCGATTTTGAATGCCGCGGCGCAAATGGTGAAAAAAGGCGGTGTGCTGCAATATTCCACCTGTACCTTGCGCCCTGAGGAAAACGAGCAGATCGTGGCGGCATTTTTGGCGGCACATCCGGAGTTTTCTCCGCGGGAGTTACCGCTTGCCGCTTGCTTTGAAAAGGCGGGAAAATCGCCTTCTCATCAAATCACCCTTTTCCCGCATGTTCATAATACAGACGGCTTCTTTATTGCTTCATTTAGGAAGAATACATGATGAAACAGGACCTGCGTTCTATGCCCGCCGAGCAACTGAAGAGTTTTCTCGTCGAAAAAGGGCTGCCCGCATTTCGGGCGAAACAGATCCGCACCTGGCTGGATGCCGGTGTGACGGATTTTTCACAAATGACTAACCTGCCGCTCTCTTTGAGAGAACAGCTGTCCGAATGGTTTGCGGTACCCACCGTACAAATCGTTCGTAAGCTCACCTCGCAGATCGACGGTACGGTGAAATATCTTTTTTCGTTTGAGGACGGCGAAACGGTGGAGTCGGTGCTGATGTCTTATAAGCACGGCTGGAGCCAATGCATCTCCACGCAGGTGGGGTGCAAGATGGGCTGCACCTTTTGCGCTACCGGTATGGGTGGCTTTGTCCGTAATCTTTCCGCCGCCGAAATGCTGGCGCAGATCGAAGCGGCGCAAAACGATCATCATATCCGCGTATCCTCTATCGTGCTGATGGGCATGGGGGAGCCGTTGGATAATTATGATAATGTACTTTCTTTCTTGCGGATGCTGGGTGAGGAAGGCGGCATACATATTGGTATGCGGCATGTTTCGCTTTCCACCTGTGGACTTGTGGATCAGATATACCGTTTGATGGAAGAAAAATTACAACTGACACTGTCGGTTTCCTTGCACGCGCCGAATGACGCTATTCGTTCTCAAATGATGCCGGTCAATAAACGATATCCGGTGGATGAACTGCTTTTGGCGTGCAAAGAATATGCCGCTGTCACCGGCAGACGCATTTCGTATGAATATGCTATGGTGAACGGTGTCAATGATACCGATATCTGCGCAAAAGAACTGGCGCAAAAACTGAAGGGTTCTTTGTGCCACGTTAATTTAATTCCGGTGAATGCCGTAGAGGGGAAGGCACAAAAAGCCAGTTCCCGCGTACGTATACAGGCGTTTCAACGGATTTTAGAACAGCATGGGATCACCGCTACCGTGCGGCGCACCCTCGGCTCGGATATCAACGCTTCTTGTGGTCAGCTACGCCGCAAGGAGGATCAACACATATAATCGTCTATAACACATGTAGGGAGGTGAAGCCTTTGGATATTTACGGTGCAACCGATATTGGACGGGCACGGCGCAGCAATCAGGATACCTATCGTTGCGGCAGACTGGTCGGCAATGCGGTGTATGCCATTGTGTGTGACGGTATGGGCGGCGCGAACGGCGGCAATATTGCCAGCGATATCGCTGCCGATATGATGGAAAAACGTGTCGTTTCGCAGTATAGAGAAGATATGCCGGAGGCTTCGGTGCTCAACATGTTGGAAAGTGCTGTGGAAGCGGCGAATATCGAGGTGCTTGACAGAGCGGCTGCAGAGCCCGAGTTGCTCGGTATGGGTACGACGCTCATCACGGTGATTGTGGATAACGGAAAAGCACTCACGGTACATGTGGGAGACAGCCGTGTGTATCACTTGACCGGAGAAGAACTTGTACAGATTACCACCGATCACTCGGTGGTGCAGGAAATGATCGCCAAAGGGCAACTCACCGAGGAACAAGCAAAGGGGCATCCGCGGAAGCATTTTATTACCCGCGCTGTGGGCGTGGAAAGTGATGTGCGCCCCGATTTTGATATTTTTGATGTGACTGAGGGAGATCGTATTCTGTTGTGCAGTGACGGTCTTACCAATATGGTGCAGGATGGGGAATTGAAACACCTGCTAAAAAGCGTTGATACTGCGCAGTTGCCTGCGACGTGTATTGAGACTGCTAACGAAAACGGTGGAGAAGATAACATTACCGCTGTTGTAGTTGCTATATAATTTACAGTTTATTTCATTCGCCCAAGCGGGCAGGAAGGTGTGACTTTTCATGGATAAATACCTGGGTAAGAAACTGGGTGGACGCTACGAAATTCAGAAAATGATCGGCGTCGGCGGTATGTCTTATGTGTATAAGGCGTATGACTCCATCGACGATCGTACCGTAGCCGTCAAGATCCTCAAAGAGGAATATCTCCACAACGAGGAATTCACCCGTCGCTTTAAAAATGAATCCAAAGCGATTGCGATCTTGTCCCATACCAACATCGTGCGTGTGTTCGATGTCAGCTTTGATGAGAAGCTGCAATATATCGTGATGGAATACATCGACGGTATCACTCTGAAAGAATATATCGATCAGCAGCAGGATATCCGTTGGAAGGAAACGGTTCACTTTACTGTGCAAATCCTGCGCGCATTACAGCATGCGCACGATAAGGGTATCATCCATCGTGATATCAAGCCGCAGAATATCATGCTGTTGCCGGATGGCACCATTAAGGTGACTGATTTCGGTATTGCGCGTTTGTCCCGCAGTGAGTTGCGTCCGCCGGTTGCCGGTGAAAAGGCTATCGGCTCGGTGCATTATATCAGTCCTGAGCAGGCAAAGGGTGAACTCACCGACGAACGTGCTGACCTCTACTCTGTCGGTGTCATGATGTATGAGATGTTAACCGGTCGTTTACCGTTTGAGGCGGATAATGCGGTGTCGGTTGCGATCATGCAGTTGCAGTCTGAGGCAAAGCGTCCCCGTAATATCAACGAGGACATTCCGGAAGGCTTGGAAGAAATCACCTTAAAAGCCATGCAAAAGGATACCGATAAGCGGTATCAGTCTGCCGCTGAAATGCTCAGTGATATTGACGAATTCAAGAAAAATCCCAGTATCCGCTTTGAATATCAGTATTTCGCCGAAGAACCCACCCGCTTCGTTGACGCAATTGCAAAGATCAAAAGCGAAGAAGAGGATGTTGAGGAAGAGGACGAAGAAGAAGAGAAGAGCGGTGCGCCGGTTCTGCCGATTTTGGCAGCTATCGCCGGAGCTATCGTGGTTGTGGCGCTCGTTTTCGCGGGTATTGCCGCATATTCTAAAATCTTCGGCGGCGGTAACGCAAAGGATACCATCGAGGTAGGAAGCTTTGTGGGTATGAACTATGCTGAGGAATTGGCAAACAATTCCGAGTTCCTTCGCACCTATTCTCCCGAGTTTGAATATGCTAACAGTTCTGAATACGGTAAGGGCTATATCATGAAGCAGGAACCGCAAGCAGGTTCTAAGATCAAACTTGGTGGCACCTTGACCCTTTGGATCAGCAACGGCGAAAAGGTGACACAGGTGCCTGAGGTCACCCCCGGTGAAAATAAGGATGTGGTGCGTGCTCGCTTAGAGCAGGCGGGCTTTACGGTGGTTGAAGTAAAGGCCACCAGCGATGAATTTGATGTGGATACGGTTATCAAAACGGTGCCCGCATATCCCAATAAAGCACCCACCGGCAGTGAGATACAAATGCATGTCAGCCTCGGTGAGGAAGAGCCGGATCCCATTGCTATTCCCAATATTCAAAACGCTTCCTTGCAGGATGCAATGAAAAAGTTTACCGAAAGCGGTTTTAGCGAGGGTAATATCAAGACGGTGTATGTCAATAACACCGCCGTTAAGGATACCGTTATTGAGATTTCTCCTGCGGTGGGCACCTTGATTCCGCCGACTTCTGAAATTACACTGACCGTCAGTTCCGGCTTCCAGGATGTGAATATCGTGGTGCCGATGCCGGATACTTCCGTGACGGTGGATCTGCAGGTGTACGTTGACGGTTCGCTGAATTCTACCATCTCCAACACCATGAAGAACATTCTTCCCAATAAGAAAGGGTCGGTAGAATTTACTGTTTCCGAACGCAAGGCAGAATATGACGTGACTGTTAAGATCGCGCCTGCGGGTACAACCAAATATGCAGTATATACCAATTACACCGTATACGGCGACCAAGGTTTTGCGGAGATGGAGACTACTCCGGAGTTTGACGACGGGACCACTAAGACTACTACAACCGCACCTCGCCCGACAACCGCAAGACCGACTACAACCACCGAGCCGGAGGAAACAGATCCTACCGAAGATGTGGATGTGACCGATCCGGAGCCTGAGGTGACTGAACCGGAACCCGAGGAAACCGATCCGGAGCCTGAAGAGACCGATCCCGAAACCGAACAAACCGACCCGGTTGAATGAGTGTGTCTATGACAGAGAAAATTAAAGGAATACTGACAAAATGCATCGGCGGCTTCTACTATGTAGAGGTCGCCGATACGGTATATACCTGCAAGGCTCGCGGCAGCTTCCGCAAGGAGGGAATTTCTCCGGTGGCGGGAGATTATGTGGAGATTATTGTGCAGGAGGACGGTACCGGTACGGTGGACGCAGTGTTACCGCGCCGCAATGTTTTGTTGCGCCCGCCGGTAGCGAACGTGGATCTGCTTGTGATCGTGGTGTCGGTCGTAGATCCTGCTCCCAATTTGCAGATTATCGATAAGATGATTGCCATTGCAGAGCAGAAGGGTATTGAGCCGATACTGGTAATCAATAAAACCGATATCGCAAACGGAGATGATATTGCCGCTGTTTACCGCAAAGCAGGCTTTGATTGCTATGTGGTTTCCGCGATGCAAGCCGCGTCGTTACAACCCTTATATGAGCGTTTGCAAGACAAGGTTTCTGCCTTTACAGGTAATTCCGGCGTTGGAAAGTCCAGTATTTTAAACGCTTTGGATCCTACTTTGGAAATAGAAACCGGTGAGATCAGTAAAAAACTGGGACGTGGCAGACATACCACCCGTTGCGCGACCCTTTTTCACGTTGGCAGCGGTCTTATTGTGGATACCCCTGGTTTTTCTTCGCTGGACGTGATGCTCGTAGAAGAGACGTTGGAAAAGGATCAGCTTTTTTACTGCTTCCGTGAATTTGAGGATTTCTTCGGCAAATGCCGTTTTTCCTCATGTACTCATATAAAAGAACCTGGCTGCGCCGTGCGCACGGCGGTGGAAGCGGGAGAAATCGCGGGTAGTCGATATGAAAGCTATACCGCTTTATACGAGCAACTCAAAAACAAAAAGGATTGGGAAGCAAAATGAATCGTTGTGTGATCTTTGGAGCTGCGCCGACAGAAAATGCGGCTTGTTTGCAAAAATATTTACGCAAAGACGATTTTTTTGTTGCCGCCGACGGCGGTGGCAGGCTTGCCGCCATATTGGGTGTGACGCCGATGCTGACGGTGGCGGATCACGATTCCTCACCGGCGACAGAGGATGTGGGTGAGTGTGTGGTTTTACCGGTCGTAAAGGATGTTACCGACACTCGCGCGGCGATGGATATCGCTTTTGAAAGAGGATACAGAGATTTTTTGCTGCTCGGATGCCTTGGCGGCAGAATGGACCATACTGTTGCCAATCTGCTGTCCGCCCGCCAATTGACAGAGAAAGGCGCGCGGATAACAATAGCGGATGCCAAAAACGAATTGACCGTTTTACTGCCCGGCAAATATCCGCTTAAAGCAGATAACTTTTCGGTGTTTGCTATGACCGAAAAGGTGACCGGGTTGACACTTTCCGGTGTACAGTATCCACTTGAAAGTTTTACACTTACTTCGGATGATCCTTTGTGTGTCAGCAACCGCGTGATGGCAAGCGATGCTTATTTATGCTTTGATAGCGGTGCTTTACTATTGGTTTTTGCAAAAGATTAACACTTTTTTACCCTCCGCATACTCTTGTAATATCAGGAGCAATGAGCGGAGGGTTTTTATATGAGAAATACCTGCAAGACCGGTGTGACTTGTGCAGCTTTCGGTGTGGGATTGCTGGCTGCGACCATTTTGCCGAGCAAATGCGTTTTGGTACTGGTTGCGTTGGCACTGATCGTGGCGGGTTGCTCCTGTTCTAAAAAACATTGAATGGAGATGCAGTTATGCGTGTTGTTGTGGTGAAAAGTCCTCGCTTTTTCGGCAGCATTTTAAGAAAACTGTTTGGCATTAAAAAGGAAGACTACATAGACTAAATCGAGCGACTGTATAGGTTAGGGTGACAAGATTTGAGCTCGTCACGCCTGACAAAAAATAATTTTTTGTTTTCCTTACCTCATCGTTTGTAATACGGCAGTATTACTGCACTCTTCGGCTTTGCCTTTCCAGAAAATTCTTGATTTGTCAGGTCGAAGAGGACCGTAACGGGTTTGAGTCTTTTCGCACTATACATATCTCACACGAGCACTGTGCATTTCAGTGCTCGTTTTTTCTTTTTCGGTACATATTTTAAGGTGAAAGCACCAAACTAGGTAGAGCAATATATCTTAGATTATAGAAAAATGAAAGCGGGGCGGCGTATTGAAAAAAATAGTATGGCTTTTGGGATTGACGGTGCTGTGTATCGGTGTGATCGTATACGCGGGATATCGCAACCGCCCGCAAACGGTTGTGGTGCGCACGCAGATTTTGTCGGCTTCTCCGGTGAAAGAAACCGTCTCCTGTAAGGGTCGGGTGGAGGAAACGACAGCTACCGAGGTGTTGCTGCCTGCTGATTGCGTTGTGGATGAGGTGGTTGTGGAAAATGGACAACAGGTGAAAAAGGGGGATGCGTTGTTTACGGTGGATAAGACGGCAACCCTATCGGTTTTATCTCAGACAGACAGCGTAGCAGCGGTAAATGCCGCCATGGAAGATGCGGTCATACAAACGGTAACTGCGCCGTGTGACGGCGTGGTTACCGATTTGACGGTGGAAAAAGGGGCGTTGTTGTACGAGGAGGATATCTGTGCGGTAATAGCCGAAAGCGAGCCCGTGCAGATACGACTGTCAATTCCGGAACGCAACATTGCTCGTGTAAAAGTAGGACAAACGGTAGCGGTTTCGGGCATAGGCTTTTTGAAAAAACAATACAGCGGTCACATCAGTGAAATCGCCTCAGTCGCCAAACAGCAACTGAACGGTACTGCAACCGAGACAATGGTAGAAGCGGTGGTAACATTAGATGAAGGGCAATCGGATGATTCGCTGCGGGTAGGTTTGACCGCAAAGGGGGCTATCACTGTATCGACCGTTCCGGTGGGGTATATATTACCGTATGATGCGGTATGTGCAGATGAGGAAAATCGGGAATTTGTATACATTTTACAGGATGAAACAGCGCAAAAAAGATTGTTTACGTCGGTAGCGGAGCTGTCCAACGGTTATCTTGTCATCGACGGTTTTCAAAACGGTGAACAACTGATTTTGCAGCCCGATAAGGTGGCCGAAAATAGCATTTATCGTGCAAAGGAGACAAAGAATGCTTGAACTTGTACGCATGACCGCTAATAATCTGCGCCGCAAAAAATTGCGCACGTTTTTGACGGTAGCGGGTATCGGTGTAGGCACCTTACTGATCTCGCTGGTCTCTTTTTTAGGAGATGCCGGTAAGGATGTCATCGGCAATGAACTCAAAAGCATGGGCCTTGACGGTATTTCTGTATCTGCGGATGTGGACGGCGCTTTGCTGGAAGAAACACTCACGGCGATTCGTGAGGTGCGGCAGGTGGACGCAGCAATGCCGCTTTCCATACAGTTTCTCGGCGCAGTATCGGGTCGCTATGACGATGAGATCATGGCGTGCGGTATTGACGCGGGCGCGGATCAAGTAATATCCTTGCAGGAGTTGCATGGGCGTTTGCTGTCCCGCGGGGATATCAGCGGGCAGACCATGGTGTGCGTGGTGGACGAATCTTTGGCAAAAGCCGCATACGGACGAGAGAATATTGTGGGGAAAATCTTGTCGGTACGGTTTAGCGACAGGGAAGAGAACTTTGAAATCGTAGGTGTCTCCAAAGCTGGCAGCAGCGTGCTGCAAAATGTATCAGGCTATATCCCTTCGATGGTGTATTTCCCGTACACGACCCTGCAATTGTTGACCGGTGATGATGCTTTTGATCAGATCGCTGTAAAAATCAATGCCGAAAATGATATGGAAGCGGCAAAAGATTCATTACAGCGGCTGCTTGCCAATATCGACACCGTTGATGCAACATATATGTTGGAAAATCTGGCATCCCAACGTGAAAAACTCAACGGACTTATGGATGTTGTAAGCCTTGTGCTGCAGGTTATCAGCGCGGTATCGTTGCTCGTGGCAGGCATGAGCATTATGACCATTATGCTGGTGTCGGTTCATGAAAGAACAAAGGAGATCGGCATAAAAAAAGCCATCGGCGCAACGGGTGGACGTATTATGGCGGAATTTATGGCGGAGGCAGTGATGCTGACGCTCGCAGGCAGCATCTGCGGCATCACGCTTGCTGTTCTCGCAGCAGGTATAGGCACGGTAATTTCGGGTGTACGCATCGGTGTTTCCGTTTCGACCATACTGGGAATTACCGCCTTTTCGGTTGTTTTGGGCGTTGTTTTCGGTGTGTATCCCGCAAAAAAAGCCGCTGCGTTACTTCCGGCAGAGGCGTTGGGGGGGCACAACTAATCTAAACCTGTTTTTAAAAGCAAATTTAAGGCGGCTTTGAATAGGTTGTGTTCACCTGCACAGCATGGAAAAAATTCCAGAAAATAAAGTTTCTTCTGTGAAAAATTCTGTTTGCTTTTTTCTATATGTTGTGTTATACTATTACTGTTTGTAGATTATATACTGAAAAAGGAGGTGCGAGGATGGAAAAATTCAGGGTCGTGGGTGGTAATCGCCTGCACGGTGAAGTGGTTATCAGCGGTGCTAAAAATGCGGCTGTGGCGATTTTACCGGCTGTTGTTTTGGCGGAAGGTGTTTGCCGTGTTGAAAATCTGCCGAACATTAGTGATGTTTCTATGTCTTTGGAGATCCTGGAAGCGCTCGGCGCAAATGTGCGTCGTATTGATCGTTCTACTGTTGAGATCGACCCGCGTACCATTTCTTCGCACGTTGTTCCTACCGAGCTTGCTCGCCACATGCGTGCATCGTACTACTTTATCGGTGCGCTGCTCGGTCGTTTCGGTGTTTCTTGCGTGCCGATGCCCGGCGGCTGTAATTTCGGTGTCCGCCCCATCGACCTGCACTTGAAGGGCTTTGCTGCTCTCGGTGCCGAGGTGACGCAGATGGAGCAGGCGGTTATCGAAGTGTCTGCGGACAAGCTTATCGGCAATTCCATCTATCTGGATAAAGTCTCGGTTGGTGCGACCATGAATATCATGCTGGCTGCTGTAAAGGCGAGAGGCACCACCGTTATTGAAAACGCGGCAAAAGAGCCGCATATCGTTGACCTTGCCAACTTCTTAAACTCGCTGGGCGCAGATGTGCGCGGTGCGGGTACCGATGTGATCAAGATCCGCGGTGTTGAGCATTTGTATGGCACCACCTACGGTATCATTCCCGATCAGATCGAAGCGGGCACCTATATGGCGGCTGCAGTGGCGACCGGCGGTGACGTGTTGGTAAAAAATGTCACGCCGAAGCATTTAGAGTCCATTACCGCCAAATTGGAGGAAATGGGTGTTACGGTAGAAGAATATGACGACGCAGTTTATGTTGCCGCTAACGGTCGCTTGAAGCATTGTAATGTATCTACCATGCCGCACCCCGGTTTCCCGACCGATATGCAGCCGCAGTTTGGCGCTTTGCTCTCTATTGCGGATGGCACCAGTATCATCAACGAGGGTGTTTGGGATAACCGTTTTTGGTATGCGGAAGAGCTGCGCCGCATGGGCGCGCAGGTGCAGGTGGACGGCAAGATCGCTGTGTTCCAGGGTGTGTCGCAACTTAACGCTGCGCCGGTCAAAGCGCTTGATCTGCGTGCGGGTGCCGCGATGATCATTGCGGCTCTTGCGGCGAAGGGTACGACCGAGATCGAAAATATCCAGTTTATTCAACGCGGTTATGAAAATATCGTGGAAAAACTGACCGCACTCGGCGCGGATATTTCCGAGATCTATGCACCTGATGTTTCGGTAAAAAAAGCATTGTAATATACTGAAAACCGCAGCGTTTGCTGCGGTTTTTTTGAGGAGAAAACTTTATGGCAAGATACTGTGCGCTGTTTAGCGGCAGCAAAGGAAATTGTACATATATCGGTACTGCGGCAGGCGGTATCCTCGTGGATGTCGGTGTTTCTGCAAAGCGGATAAAAGAGGCACTTTGCGATCGAGATATCTCTCCTGAAAGTATCAAAGGTGTGTTTATCACCCATGAGCACAGCGACCACATCGCGGGATTACGTGTGCTCACTAAGCAATATGGCTGGACGGTGTACGCTTCAAAAGGTACTTTGTCCGCGCTTACCGAAAACGGCTGTGTCAACCCAAACAGCGATATTGTACCGCTGGACAGAAAATCGGTGGATGTGGGGGATATGCAGATATTGCCGTTTCATACCCCACACGATGCCAGAGAGAGCATGGGCTTTTGCATTGAGATGCCGGATGAACGAAAAATTGCAGTAGCCACCGATATGGGTGTGATGCGGCAGGAGATACAAGCGTTGCTGGCAGGCTGCGATCTTGTACATATCGAATCCAATCACGATATTTCCATGCTCAAAAACGGCCCCTATCCGTACTATTTAAAAGAACGTATTTTATCCAACGATGGGCATTTATCCAATGCGATGTGTGCTGCTACTGTGTCCGCATTGGCGAAAGCGGGGGTAACGCGGTTTACCTTAGCGCACCTAAGCGAGCAGAACAATACCCCTGCTCTCGCGTTGTCCACCACCCGCGCAGTACTCGCGCGTGACGGATTTGAAGAGGGGAGAGAGTACCTTTTAGAGGTGGCTGCTCCCATTTCCGGAAATGCTGTGACCATCTTTTAAAGGAGGGATAAACCATGCTGCGCGTTACGTTACTTTGTATCGGTAATCTGAAAGAACGCTATTGGCGGGACGCTTGTGCGGAATACGAAAAACGTCTCAGTGCCTTTTGCAAGTTGTCTATTATAGAACTGCCGGAAGAACGCTTGCCGGAAAATCCTTCCGCTGCGCAAATTGCGCAAGCTTTGGACGCAGAGGGGAAACGTATTCTTTCAAAAATCCCGCAGGGCGCGGCGTTGGCGGCGCTTTGCATCGAAGGAAAGGAAATGTCCTCTCCTGCGCTGGCGACTACCTTCGATAAATATGCAAATGACGGCAAAAGCGATATTGTACTGATTATCGGCGGTTCACACGGACTGGCGGATATTGTTAAAGAAAAAGCAACCTTGCGTCTTTCTATGTCGCCTATGACCTTTCCGCATCAGTTGGCAAGGGTTATGTTGCTTGAACAAATCTACCGCGCGTTTCAGATATCGAGCGGCGGAAAATACCATAAATAAAAATTAGCGGTATCCACACTTGGTGTTTGCGATACTGCTGATTTTTTTATATTGTCGGCATATTCGTCCATCTTAGCTCATACACATATAGCAACGATAGTGTGAGCATGGGAGGAAAAGAGTATGGCCACAGGTTTAGATATTTATAAGGATATTGCCACACGCACGGGCGGAGATATTTATATTGGTGTGGTAGGTCCCGTGAGAACGGGAAAATCTACCTTTATCAAACGATTTATGGATACGCTGGTGCTGCCGAATATGGAAAATGAATATCAGCGTACCCGCGCAAATGATGAATTGCCGCAATCTGCGGGCGGTCGCACCATTATGACCACCGAGCCTAAATTTATTCCGGAGCAAGGTGCGCATATCCGTATAGGGGACAGCGCAGGTATGAACGTGCGGCTTATCGACTGTGTCGGATACATTGTACCGTCCTCTTTGGGTTACATAGAGAACGAACAGCCGCGTATGGTCAAAACACCGTGGTTTGATGAGGAGATTCCCTTTAATATGGCGGCGGAAATGGGAACGCAAAAGGTGATTTCTGAGCATTCTACCATCGGTCTGGTGGTCACCACCGACGGCAGTATCACAGACATTCCCCGTGCGGAATATGCCGAAGCAGAAGCGCGTGTGATCATGGAATTGCAGGCGATCGACAAACCGTTTGTGGTGTTGCTCAATTCCTTACATCCTGATGCGCCCGAAACGACGGCGCTTGCGGCGGAAATGCGGGAACGGTATGGTGCCCCCATTTTGGCGGTCAACTGTCAGGAAATGCAAGAACCTGAAATTAGGGATATCCTGCGGGAGATTTTGTTCGCGTTTCCGGTGGCGGATATCGGCGTTATACTACCCAAATGGTTACTCACCCTTGATAAAGAACATCCCATCCGCCGTGCGGTGTTTGACAGTGTTAAGCAAGCGGCTATGCCGATTGAGAAGATCAGTGAGGTGCGATCGCTGGAAAGCGCTGTACGAGACTGCGAATATGTTGATACTGCGCAGGTTTCTGCCGTGGAACTGGGTAACGGCAGCGCACAACTTACCGTCACAGTAGATCCCAAACTGTTTTATCAGATATTGGGCGAGCATACCGGCATCACCTTACGGGATGAGGGCGAATTGATGGCGCAGATGCTGCAAATGGCTGAAACCTGCAAAAAGTATGAGCGCATCCGCGGTGCAATCGAAGAAGCGGAGGCAACCGGCTACGGTATCGTGATGCCGGATGTGGAAGAAATGACGCTCGAAGAGCCGGAGATCATCAAGCAAAGCGGCAGATACGGTGTGCGGCTATCCGCCGCTGCACCCTCGCTGCATTTGCTGCGCGCGGATATCCACACAGAAGTGTCACCTATCGTCGGTAGCGAAAAGCAGTCGGAAGAACTGGTGGCATATCTGCTCAAAGAATTCGAAGAAAACCCCGGCAAGATATGGGAGTCGAATATATTCGGCACCTCTCTTTACGGTCTCGTCAACGAGGGCTTGCACAGTAAACTGCACCACATGCCTACCGAAGCGCGTCTTAAAATCAAGGAAACAGTGGAACGCGTCATTAATGAAGGGTGTAATGGTTTGATTTGTATCATTGTATAACAAATGGGGGATCGGAATATGCCTGTGTTTGAACAAGCAGAGGATATCGAAAAAAAGAGAAAGAAACCTGGCACCGCTCGGGTTGTTTTGGTGCAATGTGTTTGTTGTGCGGTGCTGATTTTGTTCTTTTGGCTGTTTGAAGTGCTTGGCGGAAACGCATACATGCAACTGAAAACCGCCTTCATGAACGCGCTGCAAAACAACGCGCTGTTGGCAACAGTCGCACAGTTGTTTGAGAATACCGTGCCGGATGAGAGCTATGAACTGACAGACGGCACCACCGTGAGCGGCACGACCACTGCCGGTACGACAGTAACTACCGTCACCACGTTGACGACCGCCGCTGTGACTGCGACGACCGATGGCGCGGGATGAGCATATTTCTGTGCAGATAAGTCCGCTGTTTTTCGCCTTGTTGGCAACGTTGCTGATCTATGAACAAAAGGGACTTGCCGCCGGATGTCTGGCGGCTTCCCTTTTGCATGAATGCGGACATTTGCTCGTGATGTTTTGGCGAAAATCCCCGCCGCGCAGTATCGTAATAGGCGCCTTTGGCATGCGTATCGAGCGTGAGGGGTCTTTACGGCTTTCGTTTTTGGATGATTTGCTGATTGCGGCGGGCGGACCGCTGATGAATATACTGTGTTGCTGCTTGTTTCTCTTTTTCGGAAAACAACCTGCCGCCGCTATCCATCTGCTCATCGCCTGTCTTAATTTGCTGCCCATTGAAGCGCTGGATGGCGGGGAAATACTGCTTTGTATTCTGTACCGTCATCTGCCGCGTGATAAGGCGAGGAAATGGGTGCTTTTCTGTTCGCTTTTAACCATATTTCCACTCGGTGTTGTCGGCTTTTTCGTGCTGATGCAAAGCGGTTACAACGTTTCGTTGTTGGTTGTGGACATCTATTTGATCCTTTTATTGATTTTTAAACGAAAAGATTGAAAAAGAGTGATGAATATGCTATAATACCTCTTTGAAAAAGGAGGTATTTTTTATGCCGCTTGATATTGAAAAAATTCTGCCTTTGGTACAAAAGCCGGCCCGTTACAGCGGCGGCGAACTCGGCAGTGTGATGAAGAATAAAGAGGATGCGTTCATCCGCTTTGCGTTTTGTTTCCCTGATCTTTACGAGGTGGGTATGTCCCATCTCGGTATGAAGATTTTGTATGGGCTGTATAATACCCAACCCGATACTTGGTGCGAGCGCGTGTTTGCGCCTGATTTGGATATGGAACGTGAGATGAAAGCAAACGATATTCCGTTGTTTGCGCTGGAAAGCCGCGATCCTATCAAAGAATTTGACTTTGTCGGTTTTACATTGCAGTACGAGATGTGCTTTACCACCACTCTGCACATGCTCGAACTGGCAGGGATACCGTTGCTCAGCCGCGACCGCGACGAGCAATATCCGCTTGTGATCGCAGGCGGTCCTTGCACCTGCAATCCCGAGCCGCTTGCTGACTTTTTTGATATTTTTATTCTCGGTGAGGGAGAAGAGGTCAATTTGGAACTCAATGACCTTTACCGCGAGCACAAGAAAAAAGGATACAACAAAAAAGCGTTTTTGCTGGATGCCGCCAAAATCGAAGGCGTGTACGTTCCTGCGTTTTATGACGTCACCTATTTTGAGGACGGTAGGGTGCAGGCGATTACCCCCAACGAGGACGTGCCTGCCACCGTCCGCAAGCGTATTGTCAAAGACCTCGATTCGATGTATTACCCCGACAATTTTGTGGTGCCGTTCACTGAGATCGTACACGATCGTGCGTCTGCCGAAATTTTTCGTGGCTGTATCCGTGGTTGCCGTTTCTGTCAGGCGGGTTTTATCTACCGTCCCGTGCGCGAAAAGAGCGTGGATACCATTGATAAACAAAGTCACGCTTTGTGTCAAAATACCGGTTATGAAGAATTCTCTCTTGCATCGCTGTCTACCAGTGATTATACGCAGCTGGAAGCGCTGTTACCCCGTTTGCTCGAATGGGCGGAAAAGGAGCAGGTCAATATCTCTCTGCCTTCTTTGCGCGTGGACGGTTTCTCGGAGGAACTGGCGAAACGCCTCAATGTCCTGCGCCGCAGCGGCTTAACCTTTGCGCCTGAAGCGGGTACCCAGCGTCTGCGTGATGCGATCAATAAAAATTTGTCCGAACAGGAAATTTTGGAAACCGCGCGCCGCGCGTTCTCAGGCGGATGGACGCAGGTGAAACTCTACTTTATGAACGGTCTGCCCACCGAGACTACAGAGGATATCGAAGGCATCGCTTCGCTCGGTCAAAAGGTGGTCAATGTGTACTATAACACCCCTGACCGCACCAAGGGTAAGGGTGTAACCGTCTCTATCAGCGTTTCCTGCTTTGTGCCCAAACCTTTCACGCCTTTCCAGTGGGAGCCGCAGGACACGATGGAACAGTTGGAGCAAAAACAGCGTCATCTGTTAGAATCCCTTACCACCCGCAAAATTTCGCTCAGTTGGCACGATGCGAAAACCAGCTTCACTGAAGCCGTCTTCGCGCGCGGCGACCGTCGCTTGGGCGCGGCGCTTCTGGAAGCCAATCGTCGCGGCTTCAACCTCGATGCATGGGACGAGCATTTTGATTTTGATGCGTGGATGGACGTGTTCAAAACGGTGGGTCTGGACCCTGCGTTTTATGCCAGCCGCCGCCGCGAATATACGGAGGTTTTCCCGTGGGATCACCTGGATTACGGTGTGAGCAAAGCGTTCTTACAGCGTGAAAATGAAAAGGCGCATGAAAGTGCCACCACCCCCAACTGCCGCGAAAAGTGCAGCGGTTGCGGTGCAACTTGTTTCAAAGGAGGGATCTGTGTTGAAAACCGTCAGAATGATGTTTGAGAAGCAGGGACGGGCAAAGTACATTTCCCATCTGGATCTCAACCGCACCATGATTCGCGCGGTGCGCAGAGCAGGTATCCCGATTTGGTACACCGAGGGCTTTAACCGCCATCCGTATATCACCTTTGCCGCACCATTGTCCTTAGGCTTTGAGAGTGTTGCGGAATTGATGGAACTCAAACTCACCGAGGACATGCCTTTTGACGAGGTCACCGATCGCATGAATGCGGCGATGCCGGAAGGGTTGCGCGTGGTGGAAACGTTTGAAGCGGTCAAAAAGGTGCGCGAGCTGAACAGCGCCGAATATATAATCATACTGGATGTTGCCGCTGAAATGGTTACAGCACTTCTTGCGCAACCTGAAATCTTGGTGGAGAAGAGAACCAAGAAAAAGGAAATGAAAACCATCGACATCCGTCCTGCGTTTGCGGATGCTGTCGTAACGCCGACCGAAAATGGCTGTGAACTCAAGGTGACCTTGCCTTGCAACAGTGAAAACACGGTCAACCCGACCTTGTTTGTTACAGCACTTGAAAAGCAGATGGGTACCCTTCCCACAGCACAGGTGAAGCGCCTTTGTTTGTTCGATAAAGAAGGCAATCCGTTTAGATAACATAGAAAAACAGCACCTTCGGTGCTGTTTTTTCTTTAGAGAACGATATTGAATTTTTGCAACAGCGAGAGCAGCTGCTGTTTATCCTCTGCGCCGCTTTCAACGACCATCTTTTTGATGCGGTATTTGACACTGCCTTCTGCGAGATAGCACAGATCGGCGATTTTCTCATACGGCTCGCCGTTTTGTAACGCTTTTAAAATGATGATATCGGTGCTATCAATATGGTTTAACATCTTGTCTGTAATCAACATATCCCTCAGTTCGGGATCACTGTAAAACCTATCTTCGCTTTCTGAAAAGGCGAGTGGTATTTCCGTCTTTTTTGTGGGGGTGTCGTTTTCTTCTAAATCTATGAGGGCGGCGAAGGCAAACTCACCAAACAGCACGCTTGGATGCACACCCTCTACGGCAAGCAACTCGCCGAAGAAGGAAAAGTAGCGGAAGCGGAGAAGATCTTTATGGACGGCGTGAATATGCCCAAATCCTACGGTGAGGCTAAAATCTTCTTCAACCAGGAGGCGTACATTTTCTATTGCCTCGGTACGTTGTATGAAAACGAAGGTAAAAAGGAACAAGCGACCGCGGCATTTGAGCAAGCGGCTATCTATAAAGCGGCTGTATCCGAGATTTCTCTGTTCCGCGCGTTAGCGCTGAGAAAACTCGGTAGGGAAGCAGAAGCGGCAGCTGTTTTGGATGAAATGTTATCGGTTGCCGAAAACTTCATTGTCAACAAAG
>JAZUAN010000002.1:0-5729 GCA_045638005.1 Acutalibacteraceae bacterium
CCGGTATAATTTCACCGGGATTTGCAAAAACATATGAGGTTAGACTCGTTGTTTCTTCCAAACGGACGGGATCAAATGAAGTATAGGTGTGGCAAGAACCAAACGCCTGCACATCATAATCGGCATTCGCCTCGTCTATGAAATCTTCGAGTATATAATATCGATTGTTGGCCTTATTCAAAACAACATTATTTACTCCCGTCATTAGTGCCAGTGTCAAAGCACAAAACAAGACGCAAGCAACGATTCTTTTGATTGTACTTTTCATTAAAAACCTCCGTACATAAATCCGGCCATATCATAACCGCTTCCGTAAACGCCGAACAGCAGGATATCAAAAATCAGGATGATATACACTGCCCAGCGGAGAATGATATGGGTAGCCAACAGGTTGGAAATGGTGGTCTCTTGCTTTTTGCAGTGATGCTCAATGGCAAATAACGCCACGAGGTGGGCGATGAGCAGAATGAAGTAATTCTGAGACACACCCATCTTAAACAGCGAGCCGTCAAACAGCACCCACGGATTGAAGGCGGAGAACATGTTAGAAAGATAGGTAAGACCGGTCATCAAACCGCTGGAGCGGAAGATGATCCACGCGAACATCACCAGATGGAAGGTGATCAGCACCTGATAGATGCGTTCGCTGGCAGAGCCTTCCTTCACACCGATCAAACGCTTGACCTTCTTTCTGAAGTTCAAGGTCAAATCACCGATAATTTGATAGACGGCGTGCATGGCACCCCACAAGAAGAAGTGGAAGCCTGCGCCGTGCCACAAACCGCTCACAAGGAAGGTCACGAGGATATTGAAGTATTTACGAACGATACCCTTGCGATTGCCGCCCAGCGGAATATAAATGTAGTCTTTGAGCCAGCCGCTGAAAGACATGTGCCATTTGCCCCAGAATTCCTTTATGGAAGTGGCAGAGTAGGGACGGTTGAAGTTGTGGACCAACTCCACTCCAAACAAGCCACTTACACCGCGGCAAATATCCACACAGCCTGAAAAATCCGTATACAACTGGAATGAATAGGCGATAGCGCCGAGATATAAGACCACACCGCTAAGATCCGCGTGGTTGCTGAAACAATGGTTCACAAACAATCCCAAACGGTCGGCGATCACCATTTTTTTAACCAAGCCGAACAAGATGAGCACCAAGCTGCTGCGCGCACCGTCATAAGAGAATTTGTTGGTGTTGAGCAGTTGCGGGCGCAATTGGTCGTACCGCGAAATGGGGCCCTGCACGATTGCGGGGAACCAAGACAGGAACAAAAGATATTTCCAAAAGCTTGTTTCGGCTTCGATTTTACCCTTGGAAACATCCACGAGATACGCGATCGCTTGCAGGGTGAAGTAAGAAATACCCACGGGAACGATCAAGGAGAGGGTAGGCGAGGTCATGGCAATGCCGAGCTTAGCCAGTACACGGCTAAACGTATCCAAAGCCCAAGGAAGCTCCTTAATGGCAAACCATATTCCCGCATTTGCCGCGATGCATAAACCAATCAAAAGTTTCTTGTGCTTGCACCGTGTGACAAAACGAGCAACGATAAAGGTGGAAAGTGAGGTAAACAGTAAAAAAGCCAGATATTTAAGGTTAAAGCAGCCGTAGAATACAAGGCTTGCTATCAACAAAATGCTGCCGCGCCATTTGATTGGAAAAATATAATACAAAAATGCAGTCAAAGCAACAAACGCAGCAAAGCTTAAAGAAAGATAATTCATATTACCTCCGTTTTGCGAACAAATTACGCGCGTCGCGTTTTGATAACATGCACGACACCTTTAATGATAAGGTTGGTTACCAGGATCATGAGGGAAACCACCGCGGCGCATTCCAGCTGCATCTGCGCTTCAAACTGGTTGATCATCAGAGAAACCGGTTTGTTGCTCGTATTTGCCAGGAAGGAAACGGCGGAGATGGTCATCATGCAGTTTACAAAGAAGTAGGAGAACATCTCCAGAATCGTAAACTTACATTGCGGAATCAAAACGTCACGGATAAGCAGAGAACGTTTGATACCCATGGTGTGTGCAACATCCTCCAAATTCTCGTTGATCTTGCACATGGAGTTGTAGATCATGAGATAGGGAGATGCGATAAAGTGTATCACGTTTACCAAAACAAGTACGATGACAGTGCCATAGATCGGCGTTTTATTAAATGCTAATACGTATGAAAGACCCAAAACCATGCCGGGGATCGCCGCAGACGTCATAGAAGACAGATGTAAAAAGCGGGAAAGTTTCGACTTCATTCTGGCGGAAAGGTATGCAGTCATGAAAGAGATCGCAACACCCAACGCAGCAGTCAAAAGTGCGATTATGACGGAGTTGACGTAATAGTTTCCGGCTTTCAGGTCAAACGCTTGGATAATGTTATTAAAGGTGAAGGTCAGATTGTTGGGATAATCGGTAGCAAACGCGAGGATCACGAACGCAAACAAAGGCAGCATGACTGCGATAGACATGGCGGTGCAGTACACATACGAGCCGGTCGTAAACAGTTTCTTTTTGGAAACCGCGCACGGCTTGGTGACGTAGCCGGAGTTGCCTCTGTCCTTGTTGAGAAGGTCGATGACAAAGGCAACGATGGCGGGCACCAGCAGGATGCAACCGTACACAGCGCCTTTACCGAAATCCAATTGGCCGATAACTTCCTGATACATAATGGTGGCGATGGTGGTGTATTTGCCACCCACCATCAGCGGTACACCGTAATCGGTAATAATCAAGGTAAAGATAGAGAAAATTACCGAAATCAGCGGCTTGCGCAGGAAGGGGAGCAGGATAGCGGTAAGCTGTCGGATTTTCGGAACGCCGAGCACGTGGGCGGCCTCATAAGCCGAGCCGTCCTCATAGTGCAGCACGTCGCTTAACATCAAAAACGCAACAGGGAAGGCATACAAAACCGAGCCGAGCACAATACCGCCCAAGCCGTAAACACTTCCTTGCATATTGAGATAGCGGGTCAAAATACCGTTGTTACCGAACAGAATGACCAAACCCATACCATGAGAAATGGAAGGCAACAGCATCGGCAGTACAAAGATAACGCTGAAAAGGCCTTTCAAGCGGATATTAGTTCTCTTAATGCAAAGCGCCAACAAAAACGCTAAAACGACCGTAATCAGCGTGCCGACCGTGGCAGAAACCAGAGAATGCCAAACAGCCTCACCGAAAAGGGGAGAGGAAACAACGCGTTTGATACTTTCCCCGTCCATATAGCTGAACATATGGAAAAGCGGAATAAATACCATTCCTACGAAAACAAGGGAAAACAACAGTTTGGTATATTCTGCCGTACCAAGGGACAGTTTTCTTTTCTTAATCGTCTCACTCATGTTTTACGACCTCACGCACTTCATCAAAGAATCGATCTTTATTTGAAGATTTCTTATAACAAAGTTTTTGACATAGTCATCAGCAGGGTGATCGATGATATTATCCGGTGTATCCAGCTGTACGACATTTGCTTCTCTCATGATCATGATGCGATCGGACATGGCGAAGGCTTCTTCCTGGTCATGGGTGATATACACCATGGTGGTGCCGAATTCCTTTTGAATTCTTTTCAGTTCGGCACGCAGGGAGAGGCGGGTCTCCACGTCGAGCGCGGACATGGGCTCGTCAAACAGGATAATGTCCGGATTGAGCACCATGGTTCTGGCGATGGCAACGCGCTGCTGCTGACCGCCGGAGAGCATGCTGGGAAGCTTATTGGTGTGTTCAATAAGCCCCATCTGCTCGATCATGGCAAGGGACATTTCGCGAATTTTCTTTCTTGCAGCCGCATTGCGGTTTTCTTTTCGAATTTTGAGCGCATACTCGACGTTTTGCAGAACGGTCATGTTCTCAAACAGGGCATAGTTCTGGAAAACGATACCCATACCTCTTTTAGAAGCGGGGATATCGGTGATGTCTTCTCCGTCTTTCAAAACGACACCGCCCGTAGGCTTCAAAAGACCGACTAAAATTCTGAGAATAGTTGTTTTTCCGCATCCGGAAGGACCGAGGATAGAGAGGAATTCTCCGTCTTGAATGTCAAAGTTGACCTTGTTTAAGGTGCACTTACCGTCAAAAACCATCTCTAACTCTTTTGCGACTACTTTAGGATTATTCATTATAAACTCCCTTTAATTTTTAATTAATAATTAATATTTCCAAAGCTCAAGCAGCTTCTCTTTTTCTTCGATGGTGTTGTTGCTCATATCGCTGTAAACGATATTTTCGGGATAGTTCTCAACAGCAAAGGTTTTGTCTTTGAACATCTTCTCGGGGAAGAATTTCTCGTTCAATTCGTAGCTGTAGGTGTTCACCAGGAAGTCGAACACTTCTTTTACGCATTCGCGGGTCTCTTTACCGGCGACGATGGACTGACCGTACATGGTAAAGGGAGAGCCTTCTTCAAAGAACAGCACCTTCAAAGGAGCGCCCTCATTGATCTGGGTCACCGCGTGAGAGGTCATACCGAAACCAATCGCAACTTCCTTTTGCAGCAGTGCGTTAACAGGACCGGAGCCGGAAGAGGTGTATTGCAGCACGTTCTCGGTGAAGCTATCAAAATATTGAAGCGCTTTCTCCTGACCCCAAGCGTTCACCAAGGATTTGTAGAACATATAACCGGTGCCGGAGGATTTCGGGTTAGCCATGGAAATGAGGCCCTTGTATTTCGGGTCGAGCAGATCCTCGTAGGAGGTGGGCTCAGGGAGACCTTTTTCTTTGAGAACCTCGGTGTTCACGATCACCGCGCCACCGACACGGCACTGCACGAGATAGTTGTCGCCGGCGATGGTGTCCTCAGCGTAGATGCTTCTGTCATAAGCGGAGAGGTCAGCCAAAACGCCTGCTCTTGCGAGCTGCTCCATATACGCATACTCGAGGTCATAAGAGATGTCACATTCGGAATTTTTGCCTTCGGTAAGAAGCTTGGCAGCATGGTTACCGGTGGAAACGTATTCAACCGTAATGTCATAGTCGGGGAACTGTTCGCCGAGTCTTTGGTTCATGTCGGCGATAACATAGTCTTCAACGCTGGTGTAGATCAAGACTTTTTCTTTTGCAGAGCCGCAGCCTGCGAGAGCGAGCGTTAAAACAACGCAGAGGATTGCCAGTACACTTGTGATTTTCAAAACACTTTTTTTCATTTTTTATACCTCCAACTGTATTTATGTTTACTTTTAATAATAACTTGGATCAAGCTTCTTTAGATCGGAAAGAGAATCTACCTCGACAATATCCTTGAAGGTACAGTCACGCACCTCTACTCGATAGTTGTCTTTGCAGTATTCTAATGCCACCTCATCCCAATACCGTTCTTTCCCGCCGGGCATTTCGTACACGCGTTTGATGTCCTCGTACAGTTTTGCACCGTCCTCTTCATTCCAGTAGGAAATGCCGAAAACATGGTGACAGTCGGTACCGCCGACTTTCAACTTGGTGATCACATTATTCTTGGTTTCAAAGCACCAGTCATCGGTGCTTTTCACCGGCACGCCGAGGAAATTGGATGTGTACTGATATTTTTGGATCAGGTCCGGATTAAACAATACCAAATCGGCTTCCAGCACATAGGCACCTTGCATCAAGTGCCGCGCGCACATCGCGGAAGAAATATTCTTTGATTCATTGTACATCGGGTTTTCGATAAAAGAAATCATCGGATACTTATACAGCAGTTGGTCGAACTGTTCGCCCAAATAGCCGCGCACGATATAAATCTC
>JAZUAN010000003.1:0-49493 GCA_045638005.1 Acutalibacteraceae bacterium
CGATCCGACTTGCTGCCACAAGGCAGCGGGAGTTTTTGGAAAACAATTTTAATTTGTCAAAGTTTCAGAACTTTGATACAAGAATTTGCCGATATCATATACACCGGAATGCAGTAAATGCAAATATTTCAGCGCAGTAGCGGCACCACGTGCAACGCAATGCGTAGGTTCATCCGCCACATAGCAACGAATACCAGTCACCTTTGAAACGAGTGCTGCCATACCGCGCATTTGTGCCATACCGCCCGTGAGCATAATACCGTTGTCATAGATATCCGCAGACAATTCAGGCGGCGTATGTTCCAGCACACGCTGAATTGTTTCCACAATTTCATTCAGTGGATCATGCACCGCTTCCAAAATTTCCGCCGAGCTGATCTCACATATGCGCGGCAATCCGCTGACGGCGTCCCGCCCGCGCGCCTGCGCTTTGAGATTAGTTTCCTCTTCAATCGCCTTTCCGATAGCGATTTTTAGTTCTGCAGCAGTACGCTCACCGATGACCAACTGATGCATTTGACGGACATACCGCACAATAGCATCATCAAACGCGTCGCCGCCGACGCGCTCTGAGCAGGAAGATGCCAAACCTTTGAGAGACATGACCGCTACATCAGTAGTACCGGCGCCAATCTCTACCACCATACTGCCGCGCGGTGCTTCCACATCCAATCCTGCACCCACGGCAGCCGCCATAGATTCTTCTATGAGCATAACCTGACGCGCGCCTGCTGCATATACCGCTTCCAAAAAGGAACGCTGTTCCACAGCTGTCACAGATGCCGGAACGCTCACGGCAACGCGGGGTTTTATAACCTTATACGAGCATACCTTTTGTACAAAATACCGCAGCATCATACAGGCATAGTCAAAATCGGCAATCACACCCTTTGCAAGCGGTCTGACCACCGTGATGGATGCTGGTGCACGTCCAATCATTGCATACGCTTCCTCGCCGCAAGCAAACATTTTGCCACTGGCGGTATCCACCGCGATTACAGCGGGTTCATCCAGCACAACACCTTTATCGGCGGCATATATTACCACACGTGAGGTACCGAAATCTATTCCGAAATCTCTATCATTCATGTAAAGTCTCCAGCCTTTCCAGCCAACCTTTTCTTCAAATCCGCTATGGGATCATTTTCGTCCTCGTCATCTTTGTCTTTTAAGCGTGATAATGCTAAAGCCAACACATATACATGCGCTGCACCGTATATTTTCAGCATCTTGGCACACTCGTTTGTGGTGGAACCTGTGGTTACCACATCATCTATGAGCAAAATATTTTTATTTTTTAATGATACTTTGCTGCAAACGTCAAATGCACCTAACAAATTCCCTGCTCTGCGATCAGCAGGAAGCTCTTTTTGGGGTTCTGTTTCAAATATTTTACGCAGCAGCGGTATGTATGGCACATGGGATTCTTTGGATATACGATTTGCAATGGGTTGCAGCTGATCAAACCCGCGTTCTGTCAAATCATTTTTGTGTGGCGGAACGGTAGTGATGATATCCACCTTCTTTTCCGCAAATGCACGATACATGCTTTCCACAGCCTGTTGAGAAAAATACGTGATGCGGTCAATATCCTCCACCTTTTTAAAGCGGTGTATGCCTTTCCTCACCGTTTCTTCATAATAATACGGTGCTGCAATTCCGTCTGTGAGTAGGGTGTTTTTCTTACAAACACACGCATCTTTTTCTCTGCCGCATCTCGCGCAGGCGGGACTACCGATGAATGCGATACCCGCTTTTTCACACGCGGGGCATACCGGATTTTTACTTGACGGAATCACCTCGTCGCAAAACACGCAACGCGGTGGAAAGAACAAATCCTTTACATACCTGACAACGCTATTCATGCAGTCCCTCTTTTGTCAAAAAATGGCGCAAGCCACTGTATCGCAAGGTTTTGCGGTCATTTTCCACCATTGCGGCTAGTGTTTGCTCATCGCCGACCATAATCAACAGTTTTTTTGCACGAGTGATAGCGGTATATAACAAATTCCGATAGCACAACTGTTTTTGATGGCGGAACATGGTTAATATCACCACATCAAATTCGCTACCCTGGCTTTTGTGTACGGTTATAGCATACGCAAGCTCTAAACATTTTAGATCTTCTTTGGTATACAACGCTACACGATTATCATATCTTACCGTGACCGTTTCATCCCGCTTGTCTACCTTTTCCAGCACACCGATATCACCGTTGAAAACACCCGAACCGACCTCGCCGTTATCCTTTGTCCAGGTAATATCATAGTTATTCTGGTTATGCATCACCTTATCGCCAACCCGCAAAACCATATTGCCGTTTTTAATCTCAGCTTTACGGTTATCCGACGGATTAAGCAATTCTTGCAGTTTGACATTAAGTTCAAGGGTGCCCAGCTCATTGCGGCGACCCGGACACAGCACCTGTATACCGTTCCAGCAGGAAAATCCATACGTTTCAGGAATGCGACGATTGCAAAGATCCAGCACCGTTTCCTCAACCGAACGAAAAGAATTGCGTTTGAGGAGGAAAAAGTCACCGTCTTTTTCATTGGCATGCGGAAGTTTCCCTTCCAAAACAGCGTGGGCGCCGGCAACGATATGACTTTTTAAGGATTGACGGAAAATTTCAGTAAGCTCCACACGCGGTACGATATCGCACGCAAGCAGGCTTTGCAACACGTTTCCTGCACCTACAGAGGGTAACTGATCTGCATCACCGACCAATATTAATCTTGCCGTTTGGGGCAGCGCACGCAGCAATTTTTCAAATAAAATAGCGTCCACCATGGAAAGCTCGTCCACGATGACCGTATCCGCATCCAGTGGATTTTTTTCATCTCTGGCAAAATAGGGTTCGTCATCATCGCTCCACTGTACTTCCAATAAACGATGAAGCGTTTTTGCCTCATATCCGGTAAGCTCGGTCATGCGTTTTGCAGCTCTGCCGGTAGGAGCAGCTAATACCACGTCCTCGCCACAAGCCTCTAAAAGCGATATCATACCGTTCACCGTAGTGGTTTTACCGGTACCGGGACGACCGGTGAGCACCATTACGCGATTGGAAATCGCTGTTTGCAGCGCTGCGCGCTGCTGTTCTTCATAGCGGATATGCAGTTTTGTTTCGATGTTTTCAATCATACAAGAAACATCGGTGGCGGTAACCGGCACGGTACGCGCCATCTGACGTACACGATAAGCGATATAGTGCTCCGCCATATAGTAATGCGGCAAAAATACGAATGTGCGTTCACCGATCTCCTCGCTTATCGCTACACCGCGCGCCAGCATATCCTGCAACACACGTTCAGTGGCATCTTGCTCCGCTTCCAACATACCTGCAGCAGCAACAACTAGTTTTTCCTGTGGCAAACAGGTATGCCCGTTGCCAAGGTTATGTCGCAGCACATATAAAAGTCCTGCCTCGATGCGGTTGGGGGTATTTTCAAATCCGTACATGGCAGCCGCCAAACGGTCGGCGCGTTCAAAAGGAATGGATAAAGTGCACAGAATATACGGATTTTCCTTAATGCGGGCGACCGCAGATGTGCCATACCGTTTCCAGCAACGCACCGCTTCGCTTTGGGTAAGTCCGTAAGCGGAAAAGGTGAGCATCAATTCTCTGAGCCCGCTTTGCGCGTGAAATTCCTCGCCGAGTTTCTTCGCCTTTTCCCGGGTAATGCCACGCACCTCCGCAAGGCGGATGGGTTCCTCTTCCAAAATACGCAAAGTATCCTCGCCAAACTTGTCAATCACTTTCGCCGCGGTAGCGGGACCGATCCCGCGCACCGCGCCGGAAGATAAATACCGCAAAATCGCCATTACATCGGTAGGCAGACGCGAGCTGTGGCTTTCCATACGAAATTGTCTGCCAAACTGCGGGTGTTCCACCCACTCTCCATTCATAAACAACTCTTCACCAACGTGCACATCCGCAAAGGTACCGACAACCTTTTCTAAAGTTTCCTCCGCAGATACAAGATCCAAAACCGTCCAACCATTATCGGGATTGCGGAACACAATGCGTTCTACCGTACCAGAAAGTTGTTCTTTCATCTCATTCACACAATCCCCTCCTTTCGCGCTGTGCACTATTTAAATATTATATAGTATTTTCACCCCAATTGCAATTCTCTTCGACAAAATTTTCATCACTGATAAAGCGTATATCCTGTCGATTTTCGCAAAATCGTCCTATGATTTCTTTTTGCTGATCGCTTACACCGTTATCCACCAGTAACAGCACATCCTCCCTATCTGCTTTTGTCCGAAAATAACGGATGATCTGTTCTGTATTTTCTGTATCTCCTCGCAAATATGCGAGCGAAAATGTGTAAAGTCGCTCCCGCGGGCACAAAACAAGTAACACCAACCGCCGCAGTAGGCACACAACACCATATAAGGCAAAAAACAACACCGCACAAAAAGCAATGCCTTCAGCCATACATACCGCTCCTTTTCATTCGTATACCCATACATATTCCGGCTTGCATGTCCATGTTATTTTTCGTTTTTCGATAAATCTATGTTGACAATTGATCTAATCTGTGATATATATGTGGTGCCACACGCATTTTTTGAAAGGAAACGATCTACTTCGATGAACGCATTAAATATAACAATATTTCACACTGTCACCAGTTTGGTGCTCGGTATAGGCGCTTGGCTATTCGCTTCCCTCGCCATCGCAAGTAAAAAAGCACTTCCTGCGCATCGATTTACCATCTGCAGCTTCAGCCTATGTGTTTTTTCTGTCTTATTACAGTTGTTTGAAGTGAATAACAGAATAAATGCAGGTGATTTTTCAGCAATAGCGGATACGATCCGCGCTGTTGTCATTGCGACTTGTGTTTTAATAGGCATTACAATTCTTCTCAACTGCATCGCATTCAAAAAACATAATTAATAATTCAAAAAGAAAAAAGAAGGTTCAAAGCAACTTTGAACCTTCTTTTTTTATAACATTTTTGCTTATTCGGCAGCTTCCTCAGCGGGAGCGGCTTCCTCGGTTGCTTCTGCAACTACTTCCTCAGCAGCCTCTTCGACAGCAGGAGCAGTCTCCAACAGAGCGCGGATGGAAAGGCTGATACGCTTGTTGTCATAATCAACATTGGTAATCTTAACCTTAACTTCCTGACCCACTTTGAGTTCATCCTGCGGCTTGTCGATACGGCGATCGGCAATCTGAGAGATATGAATGAGGCCGTCGATACCGGGAATGATCTGTGCAAATGCGCCGAAAGCGGTCATGCCGACGATCTTAGCATCCACAACATCATCCACATTGTAGTTGGCTTTGAAAATCTCCCACGGATTGTCTTCCGCTTTGCGGTAGCCAAGAGAAATCTTTCTCTTTTCGGTATCCAGATCACGGATATACACAGTAACAGTATCGCCCACATTCACAACCTCGGAAGGATGCTTAATGCGGCTCCAAGAAAGCTCAGAGATGTGGATCATACCGTCTACACCGCCCAGATCCACAAACGCACCGTAGGAAGTCAGAGACTTCACAGTACCGGTGTGCTGCTGACCAACCTCGAGGGTGTTCCAAACGGCAGCTTCCTGCTCACGGCGCTCCTCACGAGCAACAAGGCGGACAGAAGCAACCGCGCGGCGACGAGCAGTATTCACTTCAATGATCTTGAAACGAACGGTCTGACCTTTCAGCGGAGACAGATCTTCCATGCGGCTAAGAGAAGCATGAGAAGCAGGCACGAAAACGCGCACACCGTTGGTAACTACCAGCAGGCCACCCTTGATGATCTCGGTGACAGTGCCTTCCAGAATTTCACCGGAAGCTTCTGCTTCGACAACAGTGTTCCAACCCTTGAGAGAGTCAACACGTTTTTTGGAAAGCATAATGGTGCCTTCCTGGTCGTTGGTACGCATGATGAGCAGTTCCAGCTCGTCACCGACCTTCACGACATCGGCGGGATTTGCATTGGGATCAGCGGACAACTCTTCCGCCGGGATGTAACCGGTCTGTTTGCGGCCGATAACCTCGACCTGCACCTCATTGGGAGCGATGCTGACAACCAGGCCGCGCACTTTATCATCAGTAGGATTCTGGAAAGTAGCGTCGATAGCTTTCTCGTACTCTTCAGAAGTCATTTCCTCAAATGCACTCTCGTTGACGGTTTCGACAGCCTCCGCTGTCAGGTCTTTGTTCTCCAGATTTTTCATTTCGGACATGATGGTTTGTACCTCCTTTATAATATCGGCAGGCGTCGAAGCTCCCGCGGTCAGTCCTACACACCGCACACCCTCAAATTGCTGCTCATCCAGCTCTGCAGCTGTCTCCACCAAAATAGTGGGACAATGCACAGCGCAGACGTCATGCAATTTAGAAGTGTTGGAACTTTGTCGTCCACCGACGATCACCATTTTATCGCATTGCTGCGATAATGCAATGGCCTCGTTCTGCCTTTCGGCAGTCGCATTGCATATTGTATCAAAAATCAACGGATTTGTATAGTGTTTTTTTAATATTTTCGCACACTTTTTCCAACTAATTGTGTTATAGGTGGTTTGTGCAACCATTATAACCAGTTCTTTTTGCAAATCCTGTCGTTTTTTGAGTATATCTGCCAATTCCTCAGGCGTTGAAAAAACCGTATAGTCGCCAACGCAGTGCCCGCAGATTCCCATTACCTCGGGATGACCTGCGTTTCCGGCAATAAAGACGTGATAACCTTCCGCAGATTTTTCCGCAACGATACGATGAATTTTGCTGACAAACGGACAGGTAGCATCAAACATACGCACACCGCATGCAGCAATTTCATCATAGACGCTTTTTGGGACACCGTGAGAACGGATCACCAAAACGGTACCCTCCTCCACATCTTTCGGGTCCTCCACAATGACAACGCCGCGCTTTTGCAGATTTTCAACCAACTGCGGATTGTGGATAATAGGACCAAGTGTTGCCACCTTTTCCCCTTTATCCAACAAATCGTACACAGCGTTCACCGCTTTATTTACACCAAAGCAAAATCCTGCCGACTTGGCTAACTGTACCTGCATACATTCCTCACTTTCAGGTCATTTGCTGTTCAATCAAAGCATCCATGCGCTCCATAATCAAGCGGGAGGCGTGCCGCAGCTTGGGATGTTCCTCATTTTTCAATTGCAGTTCTTCCGATGTAATAGGCTTACCGAACACCAGGGTCACGCGGCGAAAAGCTCGCACGTGAAAATCCTTGGTCACAAGGCAAGCAGGGATCACATTTGCTTGCGTCCGCGCTGCAATGAGCGCAGCGCCGGATTTCGGTTGTCCAAGCTCACGCGTGCGACGGCAGGTACCCTGCGGAAAAATACCAAGAAACTTGCCGCTGTTAACAAGATCCAAAGCGTGATTAATAGCGGTCATATCCCCTTTACCGCGATCAACGGGAAAAGCACCCATCACCGTTCCCAGTAACCAGCGTGTAAACCAATTCCGGAACAGTTCAGATTTCGCCATGAAATACACAGGACGTTTTTGCCCCATCAGTAAAAAAACCGGATCCACAATGGAGATATGGTTACAACATATTATATACCGCTCTCCCTCTTTGGGTTGTGGTAGATTTTCCAAACCAATCACACGGTAAGGAAAAACAATTTTCACAAGCGGTCGCAATATGTTAACAAGAATGCGATTTAGAGGATGTTCAGACATGCCAATCTTTCCTTCACAATGGATTTGAGCACCTCGACCGATTGCTCCAAAGTGTTACCGCTGGTATCCACCATAATGGCATCCTCAGCGGGTTTTAGCGGTGCCACAGCGCGGTGGGAATCGTTATAGTCACGCTGCTTCATATCCGCAAGAACCTCTTCAAAAGTAACCGTTTCCCCTTTTAATTGCAGTTCCTCAAAGCGGCGCTGTGCACGCGCTTCAGGGGAAGCGGACAAAAATATCTTGATCTGCGCCCAAGGCAACACCACCGTGCCGATATCTCTGCCATCCATGATAACATTGTGGGTCTTCGCCATATTCTGCTGTAAGTCAAATAAAAATTGCCGTACCGCAGGAATAGCAGAAACCGCAGATGCAGCCATCGAAACCGCGGGCGTGCGGATCTTATCGCTCACATTCTCGCCGTTCAAAAGCACCTGCTGTACACCGTCCACAAACTGCAGCGACACATCCAGTCCTTCCAAAAGCGGCGTAACGGCAGCTGCATCACCGGGCTCTACACCTTTCCCCAGCATAAAATATCCCACAGTGCGATACAAAGCGCCGGTATCCACATAAATATACGCGATCTCCTTTGCCAGAATGCGCGCAATGGTACTTTTTCCCGCACCGGCGGGACCGTCAATGGCAATAGCAATAGTTTGCATACAAATATTCCCCTCTTTTTTACACATGATCACCGGCTGCTTTGCCGGTGGAAAACGCAATTTGCAGATTAAAGCCGCCGGTATATGCATCTACATCCAATATCTCGCCGGCAAAATACAGTCCCTCCACCAATTTAGATGCCATGGAGGAGGATACGATTTCCTTGACCGATACACCGCCCGCGGTAATGATCGCCTCTGAAATGGGGCGAAAACCGCTGATGTGTATCGGGAAATGTTTCAATAACTCGCCAAAGCGCTGTCGCTCTTCTCTTGTCACAGAATGACATTTGCGGTCTCCTGCAATTTGGGATAGCTTCACAAACACCGGCACCGCCTTTTGCGGCAGTAATTTGGAAAGCGCATTGGAAAAATCACAGTTACGGTTTTCGTTTAGATCTCGTACCAAACGCGCATCCAACTGTTCGGATGTTAACGCGGGTTTCCAATCGATATACGCTATATATCTTCCTGATTGCATGTCCCGCATGTGCGCACTGGCGCTCAAAGCCATAGGACCTGAGATACCAAAATGCGTAAACAGCATTTCTCCAAAGTCGGTGAAGATCACCTTGTTTTTCACGGTATCCTCAATCGAAAGTGCACAGTTGCGCGGAGATAACCCTTGCATCTCTTTGCAGTAAGCATCGCTGCTTTCCAGCGGCACCAATGACGGTCGCGGTGGTATCACCGTATGTCCCGCTTCTTTGGCAAGCACATATCCGCTGCCGTCAGAACCGGTTTGCGGATAGGAACAACCACCGGTGGCAACAATAACTGCATACGCATCCAAGGCGGTACCGTCTTCTAAAATGACACCGGTACATACACCATCCGAAATAGAAAGATGCGCCACTTTGCCCTGCAAAAATTTACAGCCGTTTTTCTTCGCATACCGCACCAAAGCGTCTACAATATCCACCGCTTTATCCGATGTAGGAAACACGCGGTTGCCGCGTTCTGTTTTGAGTGGCACACCCATCTCTTCTATCAGCGCCATCATATCCTGCGGCATAAACGCAGAGAAAGCACTGTACAAAAAGCGCGGATTGGTGGGAACATTAGCAATAAGTTCGTCCAAAGTGCAATTATTTGTAAGATTACAACGACCCTTGCCGGTAATCATCACCTTGCGTGCCATGCGTGGATTTTGCTCGATTATCAGCACTTCATAGCCGCGCGCTGCGGCTGTGCCTGCAGCAATCAAACCTGCGGCACCACCGCCAACTACTAAAATGCGCATACGCGTCATTCCTTCCCATCTTCATCCGCAGGCAGATATACCTCATAGCTGTTCCACAGTTCTTCCAATTCTGCCAGAACGTGTCGGCGACACTCCAGCTGTTTTAAAGAAACGGCAACAATCAACGCATTCATCAAACTGAGCGGTGCTGCCAAGGAGTCAACTACTGAAGCCATATCACTGTGAGCCAGCAGAAGGTGCGATGCGTATTTCGCAATAGGCGACGCCGGAGAATCCGTAATGGCAATTACCTTTGCGTGTTTGGAAGCCGCATAATGCAGGGTGCGGACTGCACGGCTGGAATAGCGCGGAAAACTGATACCGATAATCGCATCCTCTTCGGAAATGCTGATCATTTCTTCGAAAATCTCCGACTGACCGGTGACGGTAATCAGCTGTACATCCGGCAAGAACAGTTTCAGATAATAAGCAGCAAACGACGCAATCGCGCGGCAGCTGCCGGCACCGAAAATATATACCCGGCGTGCTTTCCCCATGGCATCCACCGCATCGTAGAAAACATCACGCGGCATCTCTTCCAAGGTTTCACGGATATTACTCATGTCATAAGACATGACATCGTCCAACACCTCGTCATCCCGCATACGGGCACGGCTGACCTCGACACGCTGCAAAGTGGTAAGGCGACTGCGAATAAGACCTTGCATCGCCTTTTGCAGCTGCGGATAGCCTGCGAACCCCAGTTCAGCAGCAAAGCGTACAACAGTCGATTCGCTCACACCTACCGCATTGCCGAGTTTCAGCGCTGTCATAAACGCTGCCTCATCATAATGCTCGGTGATAAACTGCGCAATTTTTTTCTGTCCTTTTGAAAAATGAACAGCTTTTTCCGCCATCAAAGCGATCAAATTATTATCCATGGTGTCGGAGAGCCTCCTATTGAACCTAGTGCTGAAAGTATAGCCCATTTCACACAAAAATGCAAGAGAAATGTGTGAACTTGCAAAATTAAAAGCGCAGCATTTTGTGCAATTTTGGCTGCCATGTATGGATATAGGCACTGATCACTCTTGTAAGTGCAATATCGTACAATACAAACACAATGTTGCCAAAAAGTAATATCACACCCGGTAAATACATGCCGAAAACCGTGAAATCATTGGGATCCAGCATCGTAGTAAGTCGCAACAGAAGATAATAAGCACCGCCGATTGCTATATTGAACAACACGAATTTTATGATCCATCCAAGCACCGAAAAGCGGATGCGTTCTATCAAAGCCTTCAAGGTGGGATAGTACCCAAAAAAGACGGCAAACAGGATACGTGACTCAAAAGAAGGCGCAAGCAGCATAGATAGGAGTGCAACGGCAATATAGCCGAGAAAGCCCCATTTGATATCCAGTTCTATTACCAAAACAATCAGTATGATACCTGCGATTACAGGCAAGCTGATCTCCATTACCGGAATAACCGTCAGCAACATAAACACCAGTGAAAGTGCACATATCACACCCGCAAACGCTACTTTTCTTCCGATTTTCATAGCATCTCTCCCCGAAAGTATAAAAACCTGTGAAAACACAGGTTTTTAAATTAACAGCAACGGATAAGGTCGCCGCCCATACACTCGCAACAGCAGTCAGCACACAAAAGTCCGGTACACATATCACAACCGCTACATCCACTGTTTTGATTCACAGTGCGATAGCCGCCCGTCTGGCGGTTCATTTGCATGTGGTTAAATGCTGTGCGATATTCAGCATTGGAAGGGTCCATGCGACAAGCGGTGGCATAGTTCTGCATAGCATCCTCCAGCCAACCCTTTTTATACAAAACGCTGCCTTTGAGGAAATACCATTCCGCATCACGAGAAACGGACGGCACACCGTCCAAAAGCATTTCCGCATCCAAAATGCGATTCGTACGGATCATATTGCGGATATCGGTATAGCGAGATCCACCGCTGCCCGTTCCACCCGCGCCGCCGTTTTGACGCATGCGAACAATGGCG
The DNA here is from genome assembly GCA_045638005.1 of Acutalibacteraceae bacterium. Taxonomy (GTDB): domain Bacteria; phylum Bacillota; class Clostridia; order Oscillospirales; family Acutalibacteraceae; genus URNF01. Next base: position 11,552 of record JAZUAN010000003.1, read on the forward strand.
TCATACGCCTCATTGATCTCCTGCATCTTTTCCTGTGCTAATTCCGAAAGCGGGTTGTCAGCATAGTTATCAGGATGATATTTTCGCGCCATTTCGCGATACGCAGACTTCACCTCTGCATCGGTCGCTTGCGGTGAAACCCCCAGCACTTCATACGGATCACGCATACTCATTGATCTTTCCTCTTTCTTTCATTAAACAGATGAGCAAGTACATTGGTAATGCCCTCTTGTAATGTATTTGTCAAAATACCGCTAAAACGATATGTATCCAGCAGATTGAAAGCAGCTATACATTCCGCTTGACAGTGGCGCAGCACATCCAAGGTATACTGCTGACATGCCGCAACCGCCTGCTTATCGGATACATGTAATCTACGGTTGTGAATAAAAGGGTTGTATCTCCCCTTTTTGCCATCTTCTACAATATCAGCTGCTGCATCAGCGAGATACACATATCTGCCGAGACAATACCCAAACCGTGATAAAACAGTCTTTTGTTTATCATCGGCGCTGAGGTCGGCACATAAGCCTTGTAACAATACGGCGAACGGTTCTGCTGCTGCATCAATCGAAGCGGTTTTAGCCTCTTCGATCCGTTGTTGCTCTGCCATCATTTTGCAGAAACGCGCATCCGTCTCAGGTAAATGTTCTTTTGCTTTTTTGTGATACCATTTCGCTAACGGCAGGATGATGCGAATACCCAACCGCTTTAAAAAGCCTTCATCACTCAAATGATCTAAGCAGCGATAGTAAAAAAGCAGCGCGGTGATATCCGCAGCATGTTCCAATGCAGTTTTCTGTTCGCATTGCAAACATTTTTTCAGTGGGTTGTACGAACAACGACTTTGATGAAAACCGATACAAGACTTTTCAAGTGACATATGCAGCAGTGCGAAAAAAGTCATATCATAGCTGAGCGCCATACGCAACAAAGCGCCGTATCGTTTGCCCAGCTGTTTACAAAGACTGCAGTATACACCGCGATAGTGTTCATATTCTCGCATTTTCAGTTCCGGCTTATACAGCCGCACATAGCCTGTCATCTGCTACCGCCTTTCCTCGCTCCTTCATCTTACATAATACTGTTTTCAGAGCAAAAGTGTATGACATAATTGTAAATAATCGCTTATTTCAGCACCTTTTTGAGATATTGACCGGTGTAAGAAGCGGGACATGCCGCCACCTCTTCCGGCGTGCCGGTTACCACGATCGTACCACCTTTATCGCCACCTTCGGGACCGAGATCAATAATATGATCGGCGGTTTTGATAACATCTAAATTGTGTTCTATCACAATCACCGTATTGCCGCCATCCACCAACTTTTGCAAAATACCGAGCAACTGATGCACATCTGCCGTATGCAGACCGGTAGTGGGTTCATCTAAGATATATACCGTTTTTCCCGTCGAGCGCTTGGAAAGTTCGGTAGCGAGTTTGACACGCTGTGCTTCACCGCCCGAAAGCGTGGTTGCCGGTTGACCGATTTGGATATATCCAAGTCCCACATCTTGTAAGGTTTGCAGTTTGCGAGCAATACGCGGCAGGTTTTCAAAGAACACAACGCCTTCCTCAACTGTCATGTTCAGCACATCACTGATGTTTTTACCTTTATACTGCACCTCCAGTGTTTCGCGGTTATACCGCTTACCTTTACACACCTCGCAAGGCACATATACATCCGGCAAAAAGTGCATTTCGATCTTCAAAATGCCATCACCTTGGCACGCTTCACAGCGTCCACCTTTCACATTGAAGGAAAATCGACCGGGAGCGTAGCCGCGCATTTTCGCATCGGTGGTGGTTGCAAACAGATCACGAATATCGTTAAAAACGCCGGTATAGGTCGCAGGATTGGAACGAGGAGTACGACCGATGGGGGCTTGATCGATGTTGATCACCTTATCGAGATACTCCAGCCCCTCGATCTTTTCATGTTTTCCGGGATGGCAGGATGCACGATTGAGTTCAGCAGCCAAATGTTTATACAAAATCTCATTTACAAGCGAAGATTTTCCGGAACCGGAAACACCGGTCACCACATTCAATGCGCCTTGTTTGAAAGAAACGGTCACATTTTTAAGATTGTTTTCTGCTGCACCGCATACGGTTAACAAATGACCGTTGCCGGGGCGGCGACTCACAGGAATCGGAATGGATTTTTTGCCACTGAGATACTGTCCGGTGATCGATTCCTCACAGTCCACGACACCGTCAGCAGGACCGCTGTATACCACATCGCCGCCGTGCACACCGGCACCGGGACCGATATCCACGATCCAGTCTGCCGCGCGCATGGTATCTTCATCATGTTCTACCACTATAAGCGTATTACCGAGATCCCGCAGACGGCGCAAAGTATCCAGCAGTTTATCGTTATCCCTCTGATGCAGGCCGATGCTAGGCTCATCTAAGATATACAAAACTCCCATCAAATAAGAACCGATCTGTGTCGCCAGACGGATACGTTGGCTTTCACCACCGGATAAGGTACCGGCGCGGCGGGACAAATTGAGATATTCAAGACCAACGCTTTTGAGAAAGCCTAAACGTTCCTTGATTTCTTTCAACACCCTACCCGCGATCAATTGTTCACGTTTGGTGAGTTCTAAATTTTCGATGAATTCCAGCGCATCCGACACCGAAAGATTAGTGAGGGATACAATATTCAGTCCACCGACAGTTACCGATAAGGTTTCCGGCTTTAGACGGTCACCTTTACAATCAGGACAAGGCACTTCACGCATATACTGTTCCAGTTCGCGTTTCATCCACTCACTGGAGGTTTGATCATAACGGCGCTGTAAATTGGGAATAACGCCCTCGAAATACGCCATATATTCGCCGTAGCCATATTGACTGGACCGCACTATTTTAAAGCGTTCTTCTTTATTGTTACCGTAAAGTATGATGTGTACAATATTTTCCGGGAGATCTCTAAAGGGGGTATCCAAAGAAAAACCGTAGTGCTCCGCGAGACCTTTCATATACATTTCCGCAATATTACCATCCTTGACCGACCAACCACTTGCTTTGATCGCTCCACCGTTTATAGACAAACGGCTATCCGGAATTATGGCATCCGGATCGAAAGAATACTGCATACCGAGACCTGTACAAGTAGGGCATGCACCGAAAGGATTATTAAAGGAAAACATACGCGGGGTGAGTTCTTCTATACTGACGCCATGTTCCGGACAAGCGTAATTCTGTGAGAATTTCAGTTCTTCCCCACCGATTACATCCACCGTTAACAAACCACCGGAAAGACCTGTAGCAGTCTCCACCGAATCCGCGAGCCGACTGCGGATATCCGCGCGCACCACCAAGCGATCTACAACGATTTCGATGGTGTGTTTTTTATTTTTATCCAGTTTGATTTCATCTGCAAGATCCACCATTTCGCCGTCCACGCGAGCACGCACATAGCCGGATTTGCGGGCAGATTCAAATTCCTTTGTGTATTCACCCTTGCGACCGCGCACAATAGGCGCGAGAATTTGCAGCTTGGTGCCCTCTGACAATTCCAAAATACGGTCTACGATCTCATCCAAGGTTTGCTGCCGGATCTCCTGACCGCAAACAGGACAATGCGGAATACCGATACGCGCATACAGCAAACGCAGATAGTCATATATCTCGGTCACCGTGCCCACCGTGGAACGCGGATTTTTAGACGTGGTCTTCTGATCAATAGAAATTGCGGGAGAAAGACCGTCGATAGCATCAACATCCGGTTTTTCCATCATACCGAGGAACTGTCTTGCGTAGGAAGACAGACTTTCCATATAGCGTCTTTGCCCCTCAGCATACAATGTATCAAACGCCAAAGAGGACTTGCCCGAACCGGAAAGCCCTGTAAAGACGATCAGCTTGTCACGCGGAATACGCAAACTGACATTTTTTAAATTGTGTTCTCTGGCGCCTTTAATGCGAATATCTGTTTCTGCCATCTATTTACCGTCCTTTTATTTGCCGTTTTCCAGCTGCGCAATACGATCACGCAGATAAGCGGCATGTTCGAATTCCAAAAGTTTGGCCGCGTTTTTCATTTCTTTTTTGAGTTGCTCGATCATGCGCATACGATCCACACGACTTAAATTCTTGAAATCGTCCGGCGTATCCTTATGCGTACGAATATCGATCAGTTCGCGCACCTCTTTAACGATGGTTTGTGGGATGATACCATGTTCTTGGTTATACTTTGTTTGAATTTCTCTGCGGCGATTTGTCTCGCGAATAGCGTTTTCCATAGAGGGGGTAACCGTATCCGCATACATAATAACCTGTCCGCCCGCATTACGCGCCGCACGACCGATAGTCTGTACCAAAGACGTTTCCGAACGCAAGAAGCCTTCCTTATCAGCGTCCAAAATCGCCACTAAAGAAACCTCCGGAATATCCAAACCTTCGCGTAAAAGGTTAATACCCACCAACACATCAAATCCACCAAGCCGCAGATCGCGTATAATCTCCATGCGTTCCATTGTGTCGATATCGTGGTGCATATACCGCACTTTCACGCCGTTTTCTTCCAGAAAATGAGTCAGGTCTTCCGCCATTTTCTTGGTGAGCGTTGTAACCAAAACACGTTCTTTTCGCGCAGTACGCAGGCGGATCTCCTCCATCAAATCATCAATCTGCCCCTCTACGGGCTTCACGATAACCTCCGGATCGGTAAGACCCGTGGGGCGAATGATTTGCTCCACAATCTGTGCACTTTTCTGTTTTTCAAAATCACCCGGTGTCGCAGACACGAACACCGCTTGATTAATTCGGCTATAAAACTCATCAAAATTAAGAGGTCGGTTATCGTACGCGCTGGGCAGGCGGAAACCGTAATCGATAAGGGATGTTTTTCGAGCAAAGTCGCCGCCGTGCATACCGCGCACCTGCGGCAAGGTCACATGCGACTCGTCCACAATCAGTAAAAAGTCGTCCGGAAAATGGTCAAGAAGTGTATACGGTGTGGAACCCGGCTCTCGACCGGCCAGCACGCGGGAATAGTTTTCAATCCCCTTACACATACCAATTTCCTGTAACATCTCAATATCATAGCGGGTGCGTTGCAGGATGCGCTCCGCTTCGAGCAGCTTGCCTTCCTGTTTGAAGTATTCCACCCGCTCTGCCAGTTCCGCTTCCAACACCTCAACTGCCGCCGCCATTTTCTCGGGCGGTACAATATAGTGGGAGGCAGAGTAGATCCACGCATGGTGCAGATCTGCTTTTCTCTCCCCTGTTAAAGGATTTATCTCGCTGATGCGGTCAATCTCATCGCCGAAAAATTCCACGCGGATAGCGGTATCGTCCTCACTCGCCGGGAAAATCTCCACCACGTCGCCGCGCACGCGGAATTTGTTACGAACAAAGTTGATGTCATTGCGCTCATACTGTATCTCCACCAACTGCGCAAGCAGTTCATCGCGGTCTTTTTGCATGCCCGGACGCAACGAAATGGTCATATTGCGGTAATCTTCCGGCGCACCCAAACTATAGATACAGGACACACTCGCGACAACAATCACGTCCCGACGCTCCGCAAGAGCCAACGTCGCAGAATGGCGCAGTTTGTCAATGTTATCATTGATCGCAGAATCCTTCTCGATATAGGTATCGGTAGACGCGATATACGCTTCCGGTTGATAGTAGTCATAGTAGGATACAAAATATTCCACCGCGTTTTCAGGGAAGAATTCTCTGAACTCACTGCAAAGTTGTGCGGCAAGGGTTTTGTTGTGAGCAAGAACGAGGGTCGGACGGTTCACATTAGCAATAATATTTGCCATTGTAAAGGTCTTACCCGAACCCGTAACACCCAGTAAAACCTGCTCTTTTAAGCCGTTTTTGATACCTTCAGTCAATTTTTCAATCGCTTGTGGTTGGTCGCCTGTAGGCTTGTAATTTGAATGTAAAATGAACTTATCCGGCATGTTCTCACTCCTTCCTTTTCTGATTATTTTCTGTCTTTTTATTGTCTTAAATTCACTCGAGTTTTGCTAAAAAAGTTAGCGAATAGTAAATTACACTAATTTAGATCACAAATTTGTAATCGTAATCAGTGCAAAATATTCAAGCCTTGTAGTCAGGTGCGTTTAACCCGCTATTTTAAAGAAAAAATCGCATGTTAATAAAAATCAAAATTCGTGTAAATAGGCTAGCTTTTGAAAAGTCAACAGGATAACACTAAATAACACGAAACGACACATTATAATCTTTATGATAAATACTATAATATATTTAAGTTTATCTTTTCGCGTTCATTAATTTGATTAAAGTATCAATAGTTTTTCCAATTCTTCCGAAAGTGCAGTGGTTTGAATATGAACTTTCACTTCATTGGACAGTGCATTTGTTTTAAGGTGCATAACAAGGCTTGTAATGCCGGATTTTTGGCGGAGCGGTGTAGTTGTATTTTCTGCCGCAATAAGATTCCGAGCCATAAACACGGTAATATTTTTAGTAAATCCACCATAGTAGGCTGTTATTTTACCATTGTTAACGGCAAGACCATTGTTGCGGCAACTGAGAGCAGCACTCAATGCTTTTACGGCAAGCATTATTGCTCCCACGCCTACAACGACAAAAGCAACAGCGATCATCACCGAAGAAGAAACATTGAATATCAGCATAGGAAGGGTTGCTTGCAGCAACACGACACCTGTTATAATACCAAGAATTAAGGCAAACCAGGATATATATGAAAAATAGGAAACAGACTTTGTCTGCTTTTTGTCCGGAACATAATCAGGTAATACCTTGCTCAAGATTTCGCCGATCTCATCATACTTGCAAAACGGTACAAGCACACCAAGCCCGGCATTCTTATCATCGTCACCGCTATTGACAGTATAACCGATCACCTCAAGTCGGATGGACGCAAAACCGAGCATCCTTTGCACAAGGCCTTGGGTAATCTTAACGGCTTTGATTCTGTCGTAGCTGAAGGTGTTGGTATGCTTCTCCAAAAGTCCATAGGAAATCTGAATGTCATTTCCACGCTTGGTGATTTTGAACTGATAGTATCCCACAAAGGAATGGATCAGGCATCCGATAAAAGAAAACATTGAAAACAGCAGCATAGCACCCACAGTAATCAAAAAGGCGAACAGGAAATACTGGCCCCAAGTACCGAGGAAATTCTGCTGCAGCATCAGCTTGCAAATACCGATAACGATAATGGCAAGCACCGCAAACAGTGCCGTAAAAAATGCTGTAGAAGCAATGTTGATGAGCGTGTATAGCATTTTCTTACCGGAGGTAAAGCGGTAGAGACTATCTTCATCCGAAAGAAGCAGTTCATCCTTCGGCTGTGAGCTCTCCACGTTTCGTGCACCGCCCTCTTTCAGTAAATTCAGTTCATTCAGCAGGGCATCAGCAACCTTATCTTTTTCAATAATCGTTATCTCAGCCTGGTGGGAGGTGTTTGTAGAGCCGCTGTCAACCGTCAGAATTGCGATACCGAAAATTCTATGAAAAATGTTCTGTTTTTTATTGATAGCGTGCACCTTCTTATAGTCCAAGACAGAACGTTTTCTAAAAAGCACGCCTCTGTTGCATTTGATCTCATTTTCCGTCAGTTCATAGCCGGAGGTCTTGTAATACAGAATTCGGTAAACAATAAAGCACAGATAAACTACGGCAAATCCGATTACAAAAAACGGAATTGCAGCCTTGATATCTTCCGGGTTTGACTCGTCATTGAGGAAGAAATCTTTGAGAAAGATAAAGACTACTACAAGGCTACCGAACAAATCCGACAACAAACTGGAATAAATATAGCCTTTGTCAAATCTCTTCATTTCTCAATTCCTCAATTCTCGCTTCAAGATTACATTCCAGCTCATCGATCATGCGGTCAGCTTCTGCGGTCGTGAGTGTAGAAATATCAAAATTCGATCCTGCCGTCGAAATGGTTACTCCGCTCAGCTTCAGCATCATCATAAGCGGGCCCTGGGTTCGATGAAGATCCTGAATCTGGCAAACAGGAATCACTACTCTTTGTCTGAAAATCACGCCTTGCTTTACAACGATCCTCTTATCATCATATCCCCAGGCATACATTTTATAGCGCAGTGCCGGCATAATTAAAATAATGACAAGAATTAAAACAACAGGTATTCCTACTCCCAATAAAACGGCAAGTGTTACGTCGTTCGACGCTCCCATTGCGGTTAAAATAGTAATCACACTTGTTAAAATACCAATCAGCGCCAAAGAAGTAATTGTTGCCCGAATGTACCATAACTTGAGTACGCTTTTGTCTAATTTTTTCAGTTCCATATGTAATCCTCCAAAGTTTTTCTATCGTATCTAAATATACCCAATAGGCAATTACACGAATTTGGGTCACAAATTTATTTGGTTTATATAGTGTTATTACGTGTTATCCTGTGTTAAAAAGCCCCTAAAAACAGCGTTTTATCACGGCTTTTAACGCAAATCTTATGTTAAGACACAAAATACTCCACCGCATTTTCGGGGAAGAATTCTTTGAATTCCGAGCACAACTGTGCGGCGAGTGTTTTATTGTGAGCGAGAACAAGTGTCGGTTTGTTTACCTGCGCAATGACGTTCGCCATGGTAAAGGTTTTACCCGAGCCGGTGACGCCTAGCAAAGTCTGTTCTTTGTTGCCACGCTGTAAACCTTCAACCAATTTTGCAATTGCTTCCGGTTGGTCACCGGTAGGCTCAAACTTTGAGACTAACTTGAATCGATCCACTCCGACACCTCCTCGCACATATTTAGATTAGTATAACACAAAATGTTTGATAAGTAAACAAAAGAGCAGATACTTTTTGTATCTGCTCCTCTTGTTATTCTTGTTTTATTTGGCAGCACTGTCCTCTAACAGTTTCAGCTCCTTTTTAAAGAGAGAAAAAACGCCTTTGGCAGTTGGCAATTCCACACACTCGATTGGTTGTTTGGTCATAGGATGCGCAAACACTAAGCGATAAGAAAACAGCGCGATAGGCGTTTTGCCGTTATCTTTCGTATGCTGTTTACCGTATTTCGTATCCCCCACCAGCGGAAAACCGCGGGAAGAAAACTGCACACGAATCTGATGTGTTCTGCCGGTATGCAATCGCACTTTTACCAAAGATAATCCTTTTTGTTCGCCGAGTACTTCGAAATCCAGTTTGGCGTATTTTGCATCAGGTTGATTTTTACTTGCGACATATACCTTGCAATTTTTCTTATCCTTTGTAAGGTAATCTTCCATACTGCCGCTTGCGGGCAACTTTCCTTCCACCACCGCCAAATACTCTTTTTCAAAGCGGTGTGCTGCCATCATTTTTGCTAAGATTTCGGTTGCCTTGCGGCTTTTGGAATATACCATCACGCCGCCCACATTGCGATCCAGGCGATGGATAACATCAATCTGATAGGCACCTGTTTGCCGTTTAAGCATTTCGGGCATGTTTTTCTCGCGCGCATACGGCTCAGAAAGTACACCAACCGGTTTTTCGCACACAACTATCCATTTATCGTGATACAAAAACTTTATCAAAACGAATCACCTTTATGATGCAGCATTCGGGTACATCACAGCGTTGATTGCGCTTTTTGCTGCCGTTACAGTATCCATGTTGGGCAATATCACAGACAACGATTGTCCGCCTGCCGCATAGCAAGGACCGGAACTACCCGTGCCGTCAACCGATATCGAATCGATATCCCAACCGGACATATTGTTCAGTTGCATACGCACCAAAGAAGAAATGTCGTCATAGGACATATTGGTTTTGGTGTTGCCGGTAATGGCAGACAGCACATTTTTCAAATTGGACGGATTGAGAATGGAAGGCGACATTGCCTCATCCAAAATAGCACTGATAACCATTTGCTGATGCTTACCGCGCTGCCGATCACCGCCGGGCACGTTGTAACGTTCTCTGGCAAATGCCAACGCAGAATCGCCCGTCAAATTATTTTCGCCGACATGGAAAGAATATGTAGTGCCGGACAAAGAGTAATTGCTGCTGAAATTAAATTCAGAATTAACAGTTACACCGCCCAAAGCGTCTACAATATCCACCACAGATTGGAAATTGACCTTTACATAGTAGTTGCATTGCACTCCGAACAACGTACCCACTGTTTTCATAGAGCAATCCACACCGTAACTGCCGGCATGGGTCAGCTTGTCCATTTTGTTTGCATCACCATATAGCGGCAAATAGTAGTCACGCGGAATATTGACCATCAACAATTGCTTTGTCACAGGATTGACAGCCATCAGCATGTTGACATCCGAACGACCTTTATCCTTTATCTCAGAGACTCCTCTGGTATCCAATCCGGACAAATACACAATGAAAGGATCGGAAGTGACATCTGCTTTCGGCGCATCTACAATCTCGGAAGAACTCTCGCCTTCACCGTTCATTTCACTTTGCATGCCGGACATGTTCGTATAAAGAATACCTAACATATATGTACTGGCGACAACCACAAACAGCACAATTACACTTAATATTAAACTAAAAACGCGTAACGTGCGTACTGCTTTTTTATGTAACAATAAAAAACAGTGTATGCCGCACACAACTACCGCCAAAGCAATCAAAATAAACAGATACTTTGTCGGCAAAAGCTGCATTATGGAGGTATAGATTATACCTCCAATCATAGCAACCACTTCGATCAAGAAAACGATTTGCGAAATCATTGTCAAATTCACTTTACTTTTTTTGGAATTTGTCGAATGCTTTGCTTTATCCATGATATATCCTCCGGTTTTAAGAGTTAGAAGGATTTCTTTTGTAGGTAGGAACGATCTCAGCAACAATATCTTTCATATTCGTCACTTCGACTTTATACGCTTCTTCAAGGCGCAACAACTGTTCCTTAAACTTCTCGTCATCCATCTCAATGGGCTTACCGATATGAATCAATTTGTTTTCGGTTTCGCTAAGCCCCTCTTCTGCCATCAACAATTCTTCATACAGTTTTTCACCCGGGCGCAAACCTGTATATTCGATCTTAATATCCACATCCGGCTCATAACCGGACAAACGAATCAAGTTGCGCGCCATATCCGCGATCTTGACAGGTTGTCCCATATCAAGAACATAGATTTCTCCGCCTTCGGCATAATATCCCGCCTGCAGCACCAAAGAAACGGCTTCGGGAATGGTCATGAAGAAACGAATAATATCCGGATGGGTCACAGTTATGGGACCGCCTTCGGCGATCTGTTTTTCAAACAGCGGAATAACGCTACCGTTACTACCGAGCACATTACCGAAACGAACAGCCACAAAATCCGTGTTCGGGGCTTCGCGGTTCATCATTTGTACGACCATTTCACAAAGGCGTTTGGACGCACCCATAATATTGGTCGGATTAACAGCCTTATCGGTAGAAATCAAAACGAATTTCTTAACACCATACTGCACAGCCGCTTTCGCCATCTTGTAGGTGCCAAAAACATTGTTTTTAATTGCTTCATTCGGACTATCTTCCATCAACGGCACATGTTTATGGGCAGCAGCGTGGAAAACAAGTTCAGGATGGTATTTTCCCAACACGTAGTCAAGGCGTGCAGTATTGCGAACAGAACCGATCAAAACCTCCATGTTGAGATCGGGATAATCGTGCTTGAGCTCCATCTGGATATCGTACGCATTATTTTCGTAAATGTCAAAGATCAAGAGCAATTTGGGAGAACTGCGGGCGATCTGACGGCAAAGTTCACTACCGATAGAACCGCCGCCACCGGTCACCATGACAACCTTACCGGCAATATATCCATAAATTTCATCAAGATTCACCTGTACCGGATCTCTGCCAAGTAAATCCTGCGGCTCTACCTTGCGCAGATTACCGATACCATGTCCGTTGGCGAGCTGGTACAATCCCGGAACCTTTTCCACTTTACAGCCCGTCTGACTGCAAATATTCAATATTTCTTTGCGATCCTCTGCGCTGCAACTGGGAATAGAATATATAATTTTATCGATATCATGACGTTTTGCCGCTTCTACGATATCGCTGCGATTACCCACGACAGGAATACCCTCAATGCGATATCCGAGTTTTTTAGGATCATCGTCAATGATGCAAACAACTTTTCCATGCAACTTGTCGCTTTCGGCATATTCTCTGATCAGCATGTGACCGGCAACGCCGGCACCGATAATCATAACCTTTTCGGAACTGCTAATTGAAAAACGACGTTTGAAAGCGTTCTGAATTCCCAAAATCAAGCGCAAGCCAAAACGCACAAACACAGTAGATAAGAAGCTGAAAATCCAACCGAGAATGAAATACGAAAGCGGCATTTTGACAACATCAAATATCAACAATAAAATTCCCAGCGCCAAACAAGCATACGACAAACAAACGCGGAGCAAATCAACCACACCCGCGAAACTCAATATAGTCGTATACAAACGAAACACGGCAAACACCGCGACAGAAACGGCAATCCAGATCCCTATCGTATTTAAATAGGTTTGGATATATTCCTGGGGAATTGCGCTGATACGAAACTCAAACGCCACCCAAAGCGCAGCAAAATAAGAAAGGGCAATATAAAATGCATCAAACAAGATCAAAACCAACGTTTTTTCAACACGTCTGATTTTTGCAAAAGTATTCTCTTTCATTCGTCAACCTCACATATTTCTCATAAAAAAGAGCATACATGCTAGCATGCTCAAAATACCCTAAACTTGACTATAACACATTTTTCCAATTATTTCAATAGATTGCGACCATTTTTTCTGTCAGGCACACAGCAAGGATCTAAAATGACTTTTTATTGTTTCAAAGCAGTTTGGCGGAAATCAACTTTTGTTTTGCATACAAGCTGATATTCCCCGAAAGCAGAAAGCCGAAAGCCACCGCCATAGCAATGTATATCAAACCTTCTCCCCCAAACAACTCAACCGAAAGAACAATTGTCGCAATAGGACAATTGGTAACACCGCAAAAAAGTGCTGCCATACCGATTGCTGCACCCAAAGCGGGCTCCAATCCCAACAACATCGCCAAACTGCCACCGAGTGTTGCGCCGATAAAAAAGCTCGGAATAATCTCGCCGCCTTTAAAGCCGGCAGCAACGGTAATAACCGTAAAAAGAATTTTCAGCAAGAACGCCTCGTGACGTACTGCTCCTTGCGTAAAGACGTGCTCAATTACTTCTATGCCGCCACCGTTATACGCGGTTGTACCCAGCACAACGGTAAGTAAAACAATCACGGTGCCGCCGATAAAAATGCGCACCCAATCATTCTTCACAAAAGCCTTTGCCTTGTTTTGCGTGTAATGCAATGCATGACAAAAGCAGAAACTAACCAAAGCAGCAGCAATCGCAATAACCAACACGCGCCAAATAACCGATAACGACATTTCCGGCACCGCAGTCAACAAAAACCTCTCCGGAACGACTCCGAAAGCAACTGCAACACCGTAAGCGGTAACGGAGGATAGCAAGCACGGAAAAACTGCCATCAAAGAAAATCTTCCCACGCATGCTACTTCCAACGCAAAAATACAAGCACCGATCGGCGTGCCGAAAACCGCAGAGAAAAACGCCCCCATGCCACATATTGTAAGAACCTGACGCGCATTTTCATCCAAGTGTAATACGCGGCTAATCACAGCGGAGATGCCGCCGCCCAACTGCAGTGCCGCGCCCTCCTTGCCGGCAGAACCGCCGCAAAGATGAGTCAAAACAGCGCCAACAAAAACAGCCGGCATCAACGCTATGGGGACATGTTTTTGAGAATGCGTACTTTCTAATACAAGATCCGTACCCACATCAGTCACATGACAAAGCTTGTATACGGTTACCGAAAGCAGACCGACAAATGGTAACAAAAAGAGTAACCACTCGTTTTCAGCTCGCAATGCTGTCACCGCCGTAATCGCCTTAAAAAATGCCGTGCCGATACCGCCGCAAAGTACGCCTACCAACACGCTGCATACCAGCGAACGCATCAAACCGATTATATGATTTTTAAAACGGTCAAACCATGCTTTTTTCATACACTACCCACTTTTATTTGCGTGTTAAGCTTCTTTGATAGATCCATTCGGTCGCAAAAGCAAGTTTTGTGACCACATTTTCCTTCGTAGGATAGCAATAAAACGAATCTTTTTCCGTGGAAATATCCACACAGTCGAAAGGCTTGATATAACAATAGTCATACTCAATATGCAGACTGTTATTCTCCAAAGGCGTCCGCTGAATACGGTACGGACTGCCATTATAGTGGCCTTCAAGCACAAAACCATTTTCGGCGTCATGGGTCAATTTTGCCGCACCCAGGTGCTCGAATTTCCAACACCGCGGCATAGAATATACATCCACATCATCGCTAAACGCATATTCTCCGTTTTCAATCTGCAGGCGCACCTGTTCACGTTCCCATTCAAACCAGTCGGGTACGTGCGCAAATTCCGTTTCGCCTTCCAAAGCAGAAAGTGTACCGTCCTCATTGAGATTCCAGCGTTTTTTGCACTCTGTGCAGAAAATCTCAGTGCCCTTAGAAGACATCTTGGATTCAGCCATACAATGAGGGCACTGATACAGCACCTTATGCAACCCTTCCGCACGGTATGGTTCGGTTATTAAAATACCGTTTTCTTTTTGGTAACGGTAATCGTCATATTGCAGCGCTTCTCTAACGGCGGTATTGATCTCAGCCACCGACATCTGCTCAATTTGTTCGGCAGTGAGTATCTGTGTCACAGTCGTATGCAGCGGCACCTTCCGTTTTTTACGGAAATTCCAAAAAGGCGAATGCAAATGATTGCCGTGGTGCACTACCGTCACCACCGGCACCTTATTATGCTTAATAAGCTTGCCGAGCGAGTCCGGCATATACGAGGTGATTCCGCACGGCGAATACCGCGCTTCCGGATACATGGACAAAATATCGCCGCGTTTCAAAACCCTATTAATGGATTTCACAAGATGCAAATCACGAGTATATTTACGAGTACAGATCGCGCCGATAAGCTCCATCAGCCACGGACGGCGATAATAACCGTCAATGCTGACAACATTATTTACGCGATGCGGCAATGTCGCCATTGCAGCCAATTCAAAATCGATAAAATACATATGATTGCTCAACAACATGTACGGTGGTTTCAAACCATCCATATTGATCTTTTCAACCTTGTATTTTTTTCCGATTAAAGCAAATTTTGACAACAACCAAATCAACCAAACGATCAAAATCGGCTGACGGATAGGATATTTTGCAGTATTATACCGTTTCTGATTTTTATAATTCACATCCACTCTTCATATTCCCCTTTCAACACCAGAGAGACAAGAATAATTCACCTTTTTAAAACAGGTTCACTTTATATGCTGATTTTAACCGATTTGATAGAAAAAAGCAAGAATATTTGTTTTCCAATCGAAAGTCATACTTAAAAACCGACAAATGCAGTTGCAAACCACCTGAAAACAGTGGTATAATTGAGATACCTTTTCACGGAGACGATCTTATGAAACTTTTTTTGATATTATTGGGATGTGCGGCAATCATATCTTTCTTGATTGTGTTAACCGCGTACACATGCTTTCGGATGGCATTCTATGCCCCCAAAAGAAAAGAAAAAAGCGGGCAAGAATTCCGTACTCCGCCCGGTAAAATATACGAGCCGTACCGCGATACTATGATCGGTTGGATGAAGGAAGCGAGCGCTCTTCCGCACGATGAAATATGTATCACCTCTTTTGACGGATTAAAACTATACGGCAAATACTACGAGTGCATACCCGACGCACCCATCGAATTGATGATGCACGGATACCGCGGCAGAGCAGAACGCGATCTTTGCGGCGGTGTACAGCGCTGTTTTTCCATTGGTCACAACGCTTTAGTTGTAGATCAGCGCGCTTGCGGCAAAAGCGAAGGGCGGGTCATTACCTTTGGTGTGAAAGAAAGCCGTGACTGCATATCCTGGGTTAACTACATCGTACAGCGTTTCGGTAACGATGTACCCATTATGCTGACCGGCATATCTATGGGGGCTTCCACCGTTCTCATGACCGCCGCCTCACCCTTGCCCGAAAATGTGACTGGTGTTCTTGCCGATTGCGGCTTTACCTCCGCACACGATATCATCAAAAAGGTAATTCACGGCATGAAACTTCCTCACAATCTCTTGTATCCGTTTGTGAAGCTGGGTGCAAAGCTTTTCGGGCAATTCGATTTGGAAGAAACACCTGCTGTTGAGGCGGTCAAACAATCTCGATTACCGATCATTTTTTATCATGGCGATACAGACGATTTTGTCCCCTGCGAAATGAGTGAACAAAACTTCTATGCTTGCACAAGTCCGAAACAATTAGTGGTTATTCCCGGTGCCGGACACGGTTTAAGCTATCTGGTAGATACCGACACATACATTCAAACGCTGGTCGCTTTTTGCGAGGAGTACGGTATTCCAACCAGCACCGCCTATTCAGAAAGCAAGGAGGTCTTATCATGAATTTTTCAGAAATCGCACAGCAACGCCAATCTTGTCGCAACTACGACACCGAAAAATCGATAGAGACAGAAAAGATCGACGCTATTTTGGAAGCGGCGCGTCTCTCCCCTTCCGCTTGCAACGGTCAGCCGTATCACATTACGGTATGTAAAGGCAAAATTGCAAAAGAGGTAGCGACAGCAACCATGGGCATGGGCATGAACAAGTTCGCGGCACAAGCACCCGTAATGCTGGTCATATCCGAGCAACCGTATGTCAAAACCGCCGCGTTAGGCTCAAAAATAAAGGGTAACGATTACCGTTCTATTGACATCGGAATTTTGGCGGCATATATTACCGCCGAAGCCACCGCGCAAAGACTTGGAACATGTATTCTCGGATGGTTTGACGATGCAAAGATCCGAGAGATCTGTAAACTGGACAGCACTGTGCGCTTGGTCATTACGTTGGGATACGCAAAAGCAGATGATAAGCTACGTAATAAAAAGCGAAAATCAACCGAAGAACTGGTAACCATAAAAAACACGGATGAGGCTTGACCTCATCCGTGTTTTTAGTTTTTGTAAAACTATATCACGCTAAAACGTATTTGCAAACCTCCGCAAGCAACATATCGTTCCCTTTGCGGGTCTTAGGAGCCATAGTTGATGGTGGAATGAAACTCATACGGGTTAATGATCACCACATCTCCCATGGATGTTTTTAAACCGTTATGCGGGAACTCGTAACAGTTATTGGATTTTTTCAATTGCGGCTCTGCCCAAAAATCTCCCCATAAGCAGTAAAAACATCCTATCAATCCAAAAGAGCGGCTACGTCCGAAAAAAGTTTAAACTTCGTTTTAAGATGCCGTGCATACCGGCAATAGCAATACCGTAATTGACGATCGGCACACCGCTCTCTGCCGCTTTGGCAATGCGGTGCTGCATTTCATTCTCATTAAGCATACAGCCGCCGCAATGCACGATCACTTTGTACGATGACAGATCTTTCGGGAATTCGCCGCCGGAAGTAAAACTGTATTGCGGTTTCGCGCCCGAAAACTGTTCGATCCAGCCGGGCATTTTTACGGTACCGATATCGTTACATTGACGATGGTGTGTGCACCCTTCGGAAATCAATACTTTATCTCCATCCCGCAGATTGCGCAAAGCTGCAACACCTTGCACCAACTGCCGCAGATCGCCTTTGTACCGCGCCATCAAAATAGAAAAGGAGGTCAACGGAATGTCAGTAGGCACAATTTTCGCCACGCTGCCAAACGCTTGTGAATCGGTGATAACCATTCGCGGTTTCTTGCCTAAACTCTCCAATGTTTGCTGTAATTCCTCAACCTGACAGACAACCGCTGTTGCGTGCGCATCCAAAACTTCACGCAGCGTCATCTGCTGTGGCAGGATCAATCTGCCTTTTGGTGCAGAAGCATCAATGGGTGTTACCAGCACAACCAGATCCCCTGTCGATAACAGATCCGCTATCAACACTTTCGGATTTTTAGCAGTTTCAGCGAAAACGCCCAACCGCTCTTTCAGTTCATGTACACCTTCGCCGGTAGCGGCACTGACATACATGGTTTTTGGACCGACAGCTATTCTCTCTTCTACGAGATCCGCTTTATTGTATGCAATAATATACGGTATTTTTCGGGTATCCAATTCCTTTATCAGTGCGGCATCCAAATCAGAAATACCCACCGAACCGTCCACCACCAGCACCGCGATATCGGTTTGTACCAATGCTTGTCTCGCTTTCTCGACACGCAACTGTCCCAGTTCACCCTCGTCATCCAAACCCGGGGTGTCTAAAATCACCACGGGGCCGAGCGGTAACAGTTCCATAGCCTTTTTAACAGGATCGGTGGTGGTTCCCTTTACATCGGAGACCACCGAAATATTCTGTCCGGTAACAGCATTAACCAAACTGGATTTTCCGGCATTACGCATGCCGAAAAATCCAATATGCAGCCGTTCGGCAGATACAGTATCATGCAATCCCATACCAGTTTCCTCACTTAATTAAAATCGGAAATCGCGGCGGTTGGAGTTTTTAATATCCACAATATTCTGCTCGGCAATCGCGCGCACCTTTTCCTTAGGAATGCGCAAAAGCTCATCTTCAACCATTTTATATCCGATTTCCTTAGTCTTATCCGAAGCATAATCCTCCAAATATTCACTCAGCGTCATCAGCGCATTGGGATGGCAACAGTTGAGTATCTGTCCGGATTTACAAAGGCTCATAAAACGGTCGCCGGTACGTCCCTCACGATAGCAAGCTGTGCAGAAAGACGGAATGTGTCCGTTCTCCATCAACCAACGCACCACATCATCCAAGGAGCGCTGATCGGATACATCAAACTGCTCGGTATCATGCGGACGCTCATCAGCAGAATACCCTGCGTAGCCACCCACCGAAGTGCGGGAGCCACCACTGACCTGCGACACGCCCAAATGCAACAATCTGGAACGCACCTGCTCGTTTTCACGGGTAGAAACGATAATGCCTGTATACGGCACCGCCAAGCGAATGCAAGCCGTGATTTTAGCAAAGGTATCATCATCAATACCGTTATCAAACTGATCGGGATCGATATCGTCCGCCCGCTTCAAACGCGGCACGCTGATAGTATGCGGTCCCACTCCATGCACCGCCTCCAAATGCTCTGCGTGCATCAAAAGACCGGCAAATTCGTATTTGTACAATTCCAGACCAAACAAAACGCCTAAGCCTACGTCATCAATGCCGCCATCCATTGCGCGGTCCATGGCTTCTGTGTGATAGGCATAGTCATGCTTGGGACCTGTGGGGTGCAGCTGTAAATAGCTTTCCTTATGGTAGGTCTCCTGGAACAGAATATATGTGCCGATACCTGCATCCTTCAGTTTACGGTAGTTTTCTACCGTGGTCGCCGCGATATTGACATTCACACGACGAATATCACCGTTTTTATGATGAACGCTGTAGATAGTCTTGATGCAGTCTAAAATGTACTCAATGGGATTGTTGACGGGATCCTCGCCCGCTTCAATCGCCAATCGCTTATGTCCCATATCCTGCAAAGCGATAACCTCTGCTTTTACCTCTTCCTGGGTCAGCTTTTTACGCGCAATATGCTTGTTTTTTAAATGATAGGGGCAATATACGCAGCCATTCACACAATAATTAGACAGATACAGCGGAGCAAAGATCACAATGCGGTTGCCGTAAAAAGCAAGCTTGATCTCCTCAGCTATAGCATATATTTTTTCAATAACCTCCGGAATATCACATGCCAAAAGCACCGACGCTTCGCGGTGGGTCAATCCGGCGCACACATGTCCCGTCTCTGTTTTCTTGGGTCTCGCTTTTTCGAGGATCTCCTCAATAAGCGGTAAATTGTTTTTATTCGCTTCGGCATACGCCAGCGTTTCGCGGATCTCTTCATCACAGATGAATTCTTCCGCTTTCAAAGATTTCGGATTATAATTTGCCATAGTAGATTTCCTTTCTTGAAGTCAGATAATTCTTCCTCTTCAGATACTTTCTTTTACGTCGCCACGATCAGTCACAATCTGATAGCCGATGGTTGCCATTCGCTCCGCCAAGGCGGCTTTACACTGCGCAGATTCAGAGCCGTCAGTAACCTTATTATCGTAAAGCGCATATTTTTTTCTAACAGATGTAGGTGACAAATTGGGCATGACCACATTAGCACCCGCTAAAATTCCTAATTCGCGCCCGTTTGGATGGATAGTCCCAAGAGCGGTAGTAGACGGCAACAGTAAATTGGGGCGGATCAACCGCAAAACAGACAGCAGATAGCAGGTCAGCTCCAGCGTTCCCGCCATTTCTCCACCAAAAGGGGTATCTGCCTGGGGAATAAAAGGTCCAATACCGCACATAGCAGGCTTAAACTGCTCCACAAACTGCAGATCCTTTGCCAGATGTGCAGCCGTCTGATAAGGCGAGCCTACCATAAAGCCACACCCTGTCTGGTAGCCAAGTTCTTTTAAGTCCCGCAAGCAACGCATGCGCTGCTCAAAAGACATCGTGTCGGGGTGCAGTTTCGCATAATGTGCAGCATCCGCGGTCTCATGCCGCAAAAGATACCGATCCGCTCCCGCTGCCCGCAGCCGTGCATAACTTTCTCTGCTTCGTTCTCCCAGTGACAGCGTTATAGCGCAATCGGGATATTCCAATTTGATAGTTTTCAAAAGATCGCACAAAAAATCATCCTTGAAGGTGCCGTCCTCGCCACCCTGCAAAACAAAGGTGCGAAAACCCAGCGCATACCCCTCACGACAGCAAGAAAGAATCTCCTCCGCCGTAAGCCTATACCGCTCACAGTTGCCGTTACTGCGACGGATACCACAATACAGACAATCGTTTTTGCAGATGTTGCTAACCTCAATCAGTCCGCGGATAAAAACCGTATTTCCATAGATCTTTTTTCGCTCAACAACCGCGAGTGTAGCCAGCTGCTCTGCAGCCGCAGGCGTTCGTTCCTCAATCAGCTGCTGATATTCCGGCAACTCCAATCGATGATCCCGCGCAAGACGCTCAATAAGAGCGGACAGATCCTTACTCATGTGTCTGCACACCCGAATACGCGGTCTTCACGCTGACACCGGACAGGCCGCCTATTTTACCGGCAAGCGCTGCGATAGTATCCTGCGGGGCATCCATTGCAATGCTGATAATATTGATATCACGCTTGCGATACGGAATACCCATGCGTCCGATAATAAATTCGCCGTATTCGTGCAACAGCGCATTGATCCGCTCTACCGCTTCGCCGTCCTCTACCACAATACTCATAACTGCTACTCTTGTTTCCATAATAAACCTCCGAAAAATGCCAAAACCGCATCCGAAAAGGATGCGGTTGTATCGATAAATCTTGAATTCGCATCCTTTCACGCAGCAAAGGCTTAATGTTAGGAATTTTTTATCAGTATACCATTTCTTTATGCATTTGTAAAGAAAAATATAAAAATGCGAATGTACGATTGTACATTCGCATTTTTTCAGTTTTTAAGGCTTTGCATTGGTGCGGGAATTCTGCCGCCGCGGGCAATAAATTTTTCGGGAGATACCATGTTAATGGGCATCACGGGACCGCTGCCGAGCAGACCGCCGAAAGAAAGCTCATCCCCCACCTGTTTACCGATGGCGGGAATAACGCGCACGGCGGTAGTTTTGGAATTCACCATGCCGATAGCGGCTTCATCCGCAATCAAAGCAGAAATCACTGCCGCCGGGGTATCGCCCGGAATGTTGATCATATCCAGACCCACAGAACACACCGCGGTGATGGCTTCTAATTTTTCAATACGCAAGCATCCGCAGCGAGACGCCGCGATCATGCCTGCATCCTCGGTCACGGGAATGAAAGCACCCGAAAGACCGCCGACATGGGAAGATGCCATCACACCGCCTTTTTTGACCGCGTCATTGAGCAGAGCAAGCGCCGCAGTAGTACCGCAACAGCCGCAGCAATCAAGTCCCATTTCTTCCAAAATATACGCCACCGAGTCGCCAACAGCAGGGGTGGGTGCAAGCGACAGATCCACAATACCGAACGGCACGTTGAGACGTTTTGACGCTTCCTGTGCCACTAATTGACCCATACGGGTAATTTTAAACGCAGTGCGTTTGATGATATCCGCCACCTGCGTCAGATCACAGTCACCCGCCTTTGCGAGCGCGGCACGCACTACACCGGGACCGGAAACGCCAACATTGATAACCGTATCCGGTTCGCCGGGTCCATGGAAAGCGCCTGCCATAAAGGGATTATCCTCGGGAGCATTGCACAGCACAACCAATTTCGCAGGACCGATACAATCGCGGTCAGCGGTAAGTTCGGCAGCCTCGCGCACAACCTTTCCCATCATACCGACAGCGTCCATATTGATACCTGTTTTGGTGGAACCAACATTGACAGAGGCGCAGATATGGTCGGTCTCGGCGAGCGCTTGCGGGATGGTGGCAATAAGTTCTTTATCTCCTGCCGCAAAGCCTTTTTGTACCAAAGCAGAAAAGCCGCCGATAAAATTGACACCGCAGGTCTGTGCTGCTCTTTCGAGCGTTTTTGCAAGACGCAGCGCATCCTTGTTATCAGCAGCCGCCAGTACCATAGCGGCGGGAGTGATGGAAATACGCTTGTTGATGATCGGGATGCCGAGTTCCTTTTCAATAGTTTCACCGGTTGACACCAGTTTTTCGGCACGATGGGTGATCTTATCATACACCTTATCACAAAGTTTACCTATATCGCTATCCGCGCAATCAAGCAGAGAAATACCCATTGTAATGGTGCGAATATCGAGGTTTTCCTCATCGATCATGGTGATGGTTTCCAAAATATCCTTTGCGTTTAACATAACTAAAACTCCTTAGATGGTATGCATGGCATTGAAGATATCTTCGTGCATGGTATGGATCTTTAGATGCATTTCTTCCCCGATGACTTCCATCTGTTCAGCAAATACCGTAAAAGGAATATCCAACTGATCAATATCCACGATCATGATCATAGCGAACAGATCCTGCAATACCGACTGGGTGACCTCCGCCACATTAACGCGGTGTTCGCTGCATTTTGCAGATACCTTCGCCAAAATACCCACCGTGTCTTTGCCTACCACTGTAATAACTGCGCGCATATATGTTTCCTCCGTTCATTTATCAGCAGTTTTCGTCATTATAACACTATTCCGAATAAAAATAAAGTTAAAACATAAAAATTACCCGCCGTTTTTCCACGGCGGGTAAAAAACATTTATTTTGTACCGAAGATACGGTCACCGGCATCGCCGAGACCGGGCATAATATAACCGTTTTCATTGAGACATTCATCCAGCGCAGCACAATAGACCTGCACATCGGGATGCGCATCGACCAATGCTTTCAAGCCCTCGGGAGCGGCAATGATACACATAAACTTAATGTTGCGGGGATGACGCTCTTTGATCTGGGTGATCGCATCAATGGCAGAGCCACCGGTCGCAAGCATAGGATCCAGCACGATTACGTCACGTTGTTCAATATCACTGGGTAACTTGCAGTAGTATTCCACCGGTTGTAAGGTATCATGGTCGCGATAAAGACCGATATGACCCACACGCGCAGAGGGAACCAACTCAACAGCACCATCCACCATGCCGAGACCGGCGCGAAGGATCGGAACAAAAGCGAGTTTGCGTCCCGCGATGACCTTAGCCTTAGTAACCTTCATGGGAGTTTTAACCTCCACTTCGCAGGTAGGCAGATCGCGCGTTGCTTCATACACCATCAGTTCGGTGATCTCACGGATAAGCTCACGAAATTGCTTGGAGCTGGTTCTTTCATCACGCAGGATGGTGACCTTATGCTGAATCAGGGGATGATCTGCGATAAACGGTTTTAACGACATACTTGACCCTCCTAAAATTTTATACATTCTTCTGGGCGGCTTGCCGCGCTTTAAGCTCACGCTCAGCCTGCGGTAACCGCAAATATACCGGTTGCAGCGCAGCTGCATCACACTGCGCCGCGGTATCGGCCGCAGCAGCGGCGGCGACCCCCACCGCATTCTGATAACGCAGGTGATCGGGCGCAAGCGACAACAGCGGTACATCTTCACAAAGCATAGTATAGCACAATTTCGCGCCGTCGCCAACTAAAATTACAGATTTTTCGAGAGAAAGCAATTCTTTTTTTAATTCTTCGATAGAAATCGCCGTATCATTGGTCAAACGAGCAACAGTATCACCGTTCACCGCAAAAAAAGCGGTATATACCTGTCCACAGCGAGCGTCCATCACTGCGCACACAGTTTGTTCGCCCGGCAAACCAACAAAGTTATATGCCATACTGTGCAGCGTAGATACCGGCACGCAAGGAATGTTGTCTGCAAAGGCAAGTCCCTTTACAGCAGCAACGCCAATGCGTACACCAGTAAAAGAGCCGGGGCCAACGTTCACAGCCAGCAAATCTATATCTTTGAGGTTAAGGGCTGCATTTTTGAGCATGTCCTCCACCATCGGCAAGATAGTTTGGCTATGGGTCATTTTACTGCGCAACTCGGCAACAGCAACCAAAGCATCATTCTCCCGCACCGCACAAGAAGCGGTGACAGCGGAGGTATCAACAGCAAGAATTCTCATATCGGTCAAAACCTTTCAATCATACGGATAGTTTCATCCGGTGCAGAAATACGCAGACGGATAGCATCAGGCGGAAGTGCCGCCTCGATATTTTCACTCCACTCCACAATTAGAATAGCACCCATATCCAAATAGTCATAATAGCCGGTGGTGTACAGATCTTCCCAACCGGAAATGCGGTACATATCAAAATGTACGAGCGGTGGGGTGCCGCCGTAGTCGTGCACAATAGCAAAGGTGGGGCTGGAAACCTCTGCACGGATACCCAAGCCTTTTGCGACACCGCGCACAAACGCGGTTTTGCCCATACCCATACCGCCGAACAGCGCAACCACTTGACCGCCCTGCAGTTCTTTCGCAAGTGCTTCGCCTACCGCCTCAGTTTCAGCCGTTGAATGGGTTTCCCATCTGTCTGTCATGATGCCCCTCCTTTCCAAATACCTCTCAATTTGTAAATATAGCATATTTTTTCGCATATTTAAAGAGTTAATCTTGAAAAAATCTAAAAAAAGCAATATACTATATTTATTATCGTGGAAGGAGGCAGAAAATGAGATTTGAAAAAAGCGGCAGCGCATTTCGTTTTTCGCTGCAAAACACCAACTTCAGATTGATTACTCTTTGTTTTCTCTGTTCTCTTTACGGTTGTATTTTGGTTTTTTCCGCAATTTATTCCGCGGACATGAGCATGAAAAGTTTTATCATGCAAGCGGGTGCTTCGGTTTTAGGGTTGATTTTCGCGGTACTCATCTCTCACATAGACTACGACGATATCTGCCGTATCTGGCCGCTCATTGCAGGCATCACCATCATCCCCGTATTGCTAACTTTTACGCCCCTGGGTATCAATGTCAGCGGCACAGATGACACCGCATGGTTGGGTATTTCTATCGGATCCTTCAACTTTACTTTCCAGCCTGCCGAACTGATGAAAATCGCGTTTATTATCAGTTTTTCAAAGCATCTTTCCATAGTACAAAACGAGATCAATCAATTGCGCAACATCCTGCTGCTGGGCATCCACGCATGCATCCCCATTGGATTGGTATTTTTGCAAGGCGACGACGGCACCGCATTGGTTTTTATTCTGATGTTTGTTTGCATGATGTTTGCTGCCGGTCTCAAATGGCAATATTTCGCTGGCACCTTCGGTGCAATCGCAGTAGCCATTCCCTTCCTTTGGATGAATCTGACAGAAGATAAAAAGGGACGCATCCTCGCGATTTTTACACCGGAAGCATACCTGGAAACCTACGGCTGGCAACAGTATGAGGGGTTGGTAGTTATGGGCTCAGGCAAGTTGTTCGGCGTGGGATATCTCGAAGGCAGTAACCCTGATTTATTTGCTCGCCACAACGATCTTATCTTTACGGTAGCGGCAGAGGAATTCGGCTATGTAGGCTCGGTTTTACTGCTGGCTTTACTGGCACTGCTGATATTCGAACTTTGGCGCTGTGCTTCCATGGCGCGCGATCAGTTAGGATCTTTTATCTGCATCGGCACTATGGCAATGATCGGTTTTCAGTCAATTATCAACATCGGTATGAATGTTCGTTTACTTCCTATTATCGGTATCACCCTCCCCTTTTTCAGCGCGGGCGGTACATCGGCTCTGACATTATACCTTGCCATCGGCTTGGTGCTCAGCGTTTGTTTTTACAGTAATATCAAATCCACATCCATTCGAAGATAAAGAGCAAAAAAAGACCTGGGTCCAATTTGGACCCAGGTCTTTTTCATCCTTTTATTCTTCCGTTTCGCAGATTGCGCAAAACCTTCAACTGCAACGGTAATGCTACTACAAAGGTGAGCACGTCGGAAATGGATTGGGAAATTTCCAACCCCGTCATCTTAAGGAAATGCGGCAGCACCAACACCACAGGGATAAAGAACAATCCTTGCCTTGCGGTAGCCAACAGCATTGCGGTATACGTAAGCCGCAGGTTTTGGGTCATCATATTACTGAAAACAATCCATGTACAAAGTGGAAACGTTACACATTGTGCACGCAAAGCCCTTGTACCGATCTCTATGACCGCAGGATCATCACGGAACAGCATCACCAACTCAGGCGCAAAAACATATCCGGCAACCGATAATACCGTCAGCACCGCGGTTGCTGTTTTTACGCAGAACCAAAAGGTTTTCTCGATACGGTCATACAAACCCGCGCCGAAATTAAAACCGCAGATCGGCTGAAAACCCTGTCCATAGCCGATCAGTGCAGAAAAAGCGAACATCATAATACGTCCGACCACCGACATTGCCGCCACCGCCGCATCTCCGTAAACACCTGCCATCGAATTGAGTGACACTGTCGCAATACTGGAAAGACCCTGTCGCATAAGAGACGGTGATCCGACCAAAAAAATCTCTTTATAGTATCGAAAAGATGGTGTGAAATTGCGGATCGATAAACGAATATTCCCATTGAAAAAGGTTGCACCCAATAATATGCAAAAACTGACGATTTGGCTGATAACCGTTGCGATTGCCGCACCACTCACACCGAAATCCAAAATAAAAATGAACAGCGGATCCAGCGCAATATTCAAAAGGCCACCCACGGTAATACCAACCATAGCAAGGGTTGCACTCCCTTGAAAACGCAGATGATTATTCAGCGTAAAAGAGGCAGTCATAAACGGTGCACCGATTAAAATATATTTCAAATAGTCAAGCACATACGGCAAACTCGTCTCGGTGGCGCCAAGTATACGTCCCAGCGGTTTCAAAAAAACAAAACCAAAGATCGTTATCAACGCGCCGAAAATAAAGGACGAGAAAAATCCCGTAGCCGCCATTTTCGCGGCGTCCTGCATATCTTGTTTGCCAAGCGCACGGGAAATATAGTTGCCGGAACCATGACCAAACATAAACCCGAACGCCTGAATGATCGCCATCAGCGAAAACACAACCCCTACCGCCGCGGTAGCACTGGTGTTAATGCGACCGACAAAAAAGGTATCTGCCATGTTGTAAATAGAGGTAATCAGCATGCTGATAATGGTAGGAACGGAAAGTGTAAGCACCAGTTTCTCCACCGGTTCGGTGGTCATGCGTTCAAATTTTGTTTGCTGTACGGATCGATTCATCACATTGCCTCTTTTTTAAATCTTTACTTAATCATCATATTTGCTCTATGAACAGAAATGCGAATATACTCGCCGATCTTTTACCGACTTAAAAGTGCTACCGTCTCATCTGTGATTTGTTTTGGTCGGCAAAGTTCAATACCTACAACGCCGTATTTCCTCTGTTCTTCAACAGAATAATACTGTTCCATATCGGATGGGGTCGCTTTGTCAACGTTTTCTGCTGTGTATCCGCATTTTAATAACGGCAACGATTTATATAATTCTTTGAAAGAATCGAACCTATGCAATTTCACAACAGTGGTATTAAGTGTTTCACCGGTAGTGGTATTTGTGAAAATAATTTTATCGCCCGTTTTTACTTGTTGACGCTTTTCATCATACAAACGAAGTTCAATCGTTTTCGCTCCACTCTTTATCATTTCAAACGGAGAAGAATTCAAATTCATTTTGTGCGCGTCGATTTTCCGACTTAATAATGCTACCGTTTCCACATGCATTGTACCGGGGAATAAATCGACAGGGGTCACGCGTAAAGCCTCATACCCACGATCCGCAAAGCGTTTCAAATCACGTGCAAGAGTCGCGGGATCGCAAGAAACATATACTACCTTTCGGGGTGCCATTTGTGCAATAGTATCCAATAACGCTTCATCGCAACCTTTGCGAGGCGGGTCGATGATAATCGCATCCGGTTTGACACCTTCATTTTGCAGTGTTGCCGCCGCTTTTGCCGCATCCGCGCATATAAAACGCGCATTTTCTATACCGTTTGCGCGGGCATTTTCTTTTGCGTCCGCAATCGCAGGAGGGACAATATCCGCACCTATGAGTGTTTTCACGCGATTCGCCATCGAAAGACCGATGGTGCCGGTGCCACAGTAGAGATCAAGCAAGGTCTCCTCCCCTGTCGGCGCCAATTCTTGCGCCGCAAGAGCGTACAGTTTTTCAGTCTGTTCACGGTTGACCTGATAAAAGGAACGCGGTGACAATTTAAAACGCAACCCGCAGAGAATGTCGGTGATATAACCATCACCAAAGACGGTATATTCCTCGTCACCCAAAATAACATTTGTATCCTTACGGTTGATATTTACCACCAACGAGCGCAAAGTGGGCACAGTTTCCCGCAACATCGCGATCAGTTTATCGAGAGCAGGCAGTTTACCGGAGGTCGCAACCAAGCACACCATAGTCTCACCAGTTTTTTCGCCGTGACGAATATACACGTGACGGATAAGGCCCCTATGTGCCGTTTCGTCATACACAGACACACCGTTTTGCTCCATCCAAGCAATTACCCGGCGCAGGATATCGCCGAAAAACACAGGTTGCAGCGCACAGTCCGGCTGTTCGATCACACGGTGACTGCGAGGTGCGTAAAAACCCGCCACAATTCTGCCGTTTTGCAGCTCCAACGGATACTGCGCTTTGTTGCGGTAATGATCGGTTTTATCCGCGCGAATAATAGGATTAGGCTGCAAATTCAAGCCACCGATATGAGAAAGCGCATCTGCCACCTTTTGCCATTTATACTGTGCTTCTGCCTCGTATGTAACATGCCGCCAGGTACAGCCGCCGCATTTACCGTATACATCGCAAGATCGTGCGTCTTTTGTACAGCGATCCACAGACGGATGTATGATCTCCACTGCTCGACCGAACGCGTATCTTTTATCCACCTTTTGGATACGGCAGGAAATCTCGTCCCCCGCAGCGGTAAACGGTACAAATACCGCCATACCGTCTTCACTTCTGCCGATACCGTTTCCCTCGCCGGTAACACCGGTAACGGCAAGCGAAATCACTTGGTTTTTTTGCAATGCCATTGCTTATCCTCCAAATAGATAAGGGCGGAAAATTCCGCCCTTATTCTATGCTGTAAACTTTTGATTATTCTTTTGCTATAGTTGCAAGCAAGCTGTAACCGGATGCTGCATCGCCGTAATATACCCACACATTGGGATGATTGGGCAGCGTAATACGACTGGATAACGTGCGCTGACCTTGCGTGATTTCATTATTGACGTCCAAAACAACCTGCAGATTCTTGGCTTCGATATTTTTAATCGTATTTTGCGGACCGCAAATCACAATATTATTCAGCATTTTTTCAACCGGCATCACCGTCACATCTGTAGGACAGTTAACCACCTTAACATTGGTATCGGTAAGTTCTAAATTGAGTTTCTTGGAGGTAACACCCTTCAAACCAAACTTCGCCGTAACAGTTTCCACGCTATCCAGAATTTTCAGCGTATCCGGCACATTGAGAACCAACTGCTGTTCCATTTTTTCGGTACTGAGGTTATCAAAATTGAAGGTGCAAAGTTTGGAGAGTTGCGCTTCAAAATCCGCTATGGTCTGCTCATCGCCCCACAGTTCAATATATGCCGGATCAAAGGTAATGAGACCTTGCAGGTCCTTATACGCAGCGGGCGCGTTCAGCAGGGTATATTTGAGGTCAACGCGCTTATAAGACAAGATCGGCACCGTCACTTTCACAGCCGCATTCTCGCTATTGAGGGTACAATGCGAAATATCCACCTCTTCACCGTTCTGATCCACAGCCTTCAACTGTGCATCAAATACACGTGTTTCGGTCAAAGCTTGCGTTTCATCCACCGTAGCGAGAATAGAAACGATGCTATCCACCTCCGATTTGGGACCGGTGATGGTGATAATAGAATTCTGCATGGCATCGCTGGAAATCACGGGCGTGCCCAACTGATACTGCTTTTCGTCTGCAGAGGTGATGCCGGGAATATGCGCCTGCACCTCAAAAGCAGCCTCCGTCCAAGTGTCGCAGGTGAGCGAAGTCACCGACGGCTCCACGGACAAGATCTCAAAATCGGTTTGTTTACCGTTTTTGGTAGCTTTGATAGAAAGTCCCGAATAGGTACCCGGGGCAATGATAGAGCTTGTATCAACTGTTAGCAAAATATCCTGTGCCGACAGCTGCTCTACGACAGAACGGCGACCGTACACCTTAACCGACGCGACAAAATCCTGTCCGTCAATCAGGCGCATATTGAGTGTTTCAGTAGCGTATTCACCCAGGGAAACCGTCACGGGAATACCGCTGACGGTACGTTCCTGCTCATTACTGGGACCATACACAACCGTCGACCAAACCACGATGGCAATAACAAGAGAGATGACCAAAATCAAACGATCATTACGCAAAATGCTTTCAAAGCTGAATTTTCGTTTCATTTCTTTTTCCTCCCCCAAAGTCTCGCAAGACCGCGACCGGCAGTTTCATCCTCACCGGATACGGGGGCGAGTTCGTTACTGAGCTTCACACGCAAAGACTCCGGAGTAAAATCCCGCTCAAGCTTTCCGCCGACAGCAACCGAAATATTACCGGTTTCTTCAGATACAATAACCACCACGGCGTCCGAGTTTTCACTCATACCAACGCCGGCACGATGCCGTGTACCAAGTTCGCGGCTGATATGCTGGTTATCACTCAGCGGCAAAATACAACCGGCGGCATACACCTTTCCGTCGCGGATGATCATCGCGCCGTCATGCAAAGGTGCTTTGTTGAAAAATATATTTGCAACAAGATCCTCGGTAGGCACAGCGTCAATTACCGTGCCGGTATTGGCGATCTCGCCGAGTTTTGTTTTACGTTCAAATACAATGAGCGCGCCCATTTTAAGTTGACGCAGCGTGCGTGCAGCGCCGGAAACAGCGGAAATGGAACGGTTGAGTTCCAACACATACCGCTCTTTTTCCTCACTCGAAAACACGTTGAACACAGACGGAAGTCCGGAACGAGAGTTGGCAGTTTTCTCCAACATACGACGCAATTCCGGTTGGAAGATCACCACCAACACTAACAATGCGTTATCAAATAACAACTGCAAAAGATATTTTACCGTGACAAAATTAAACAGCCAGGAAAAGAAGTATGCTGCTACCAAAACCAGCAAGCCTTTCATGAGCTGTTCCGCACGCGAATCGCGGATCATGCGAATGATATAAAAAACAATCAGCGCAACCAGCAAAATATCAATCGTATCGGTAAACCAATTAAAGGTAGAAAAAAATCCGAGAATCGTATTCCACAAGGTCATAAAGAATTCTGCCATCCGTTTTTTCTCCCTCCTATCTATTATTATATACAGTCTATCATATTTTCCGCATCAATGCAATGTTTTTTGAGCAGTTTGTCGAAGAATTTTACACACTTCATTAACCTGCCGCACATCCGTAAACGCAGACGGCGCCAAGCGCACCGCCCCCGTCTGATCGGTACCCATTTTGCGATGTGCAAGCGGTGCACAGTGCAATCCCGCTCGCGTGGCAACACCCGCTTCGTTCAGCAATGCCGCTGTTTTTTCGCTGGGGACGCCCTTGTAATTAAAAGACAATACCGGTGCAAACAGCTTGTCAAGCGGATACGGCGTATACAGCTGCGCTTGCGGGATATCTTGCAAACAGCGATACAACTGCTGTATACATTGCAGTTCGTGGCGGTAAAAGGTATCTATCCCCCGCGTTTTTACCCATTCCATGCCCACACGCAGTCCGCAAATACCCGCGGTATTAGGGGTGCCGCTTTCCAAATGATCCGGTAGCTCTTCCGGCTGCATCGGATCCATAGAACGGCTGCCGGTACCGCCCTCGACAAAGGATGGCAATGCATATCTACCCGAAGTCAGCAGCATGCCGGTCCCCATTGGACCATACAACCCTTTATGCCCCGCTACGCATAAAAAGTCGATATTATCCTTTTCCATATCAATAGGCAGCACGCCCGCTGTTTGCGCTGCATCCACTGCAAATGGGATATGAAGCCGTCGTGCCATTTCGCCGATCTTACGAATTGGTTGTACCACACCCCACACATTAGAAGCGTGTGTGCAAACAATCAAGCGGGTATCCGGTGTGATCGCACGGCGCAAATTTTCCAACGTCATCGCCGTATCGGTCATTTCCACCTTTGCAATATCATATACCGCTCGACGAGGCGAAAGCGCGTGCAACGGGCGCAGTACCGCGTTGTGCTCCACATCGGTGATAACCGCCCGCCCACCGCCGCGCAAAGTGCCTTTGATGACCATATTGAGCGCCGTAGTGCAATTGAGCGTAAATATCACGTTATCCGGTGTTTCTACACCAAAAAAATCCGCTGCCGTTTCGCGACAGCGATATACCGCCTCAGAGGTCGCATACGCCATAGTATGCCCACCTCTGCCCGGGTTTGCGCCGTAATGCATCAACGCATCTGCTATTGCTGTCCTCACTTTTTGCGGTTTAGGAAAGGTCGTAGCAGCATTATCCAAATAGTACATACATATCACCTCCCACCATCCTTTCGCGTGATTTTAATATTTTTTTGCAAAAGTATCTTCTCGGCGCGCATACCGTCCGTGTGCACGGCGATCATATAACTGCATCCCTCTCCCGCTTGCATATCGGTGTTTCGGCTTACAAACGCAGGCACACCCGCCGCCTTCAATACTTCTTTCCCGCGCATCGCCTGCGTGATGGTAGGGACATAAAAATTCCATCTTGCCATCCTTGTCCCCCCTTTTTTGAGCAGTTTCTCCTCTTTATACAATATGCCAAATAAAGGGATCGGGTAAAACAAATTTTAGCACTTGACGAATATCATATTACGATATAAAATAGTAACGAAACAAAAGAACTCACAGATAGGAGAATTATCATGGAAGAATACGGACCCGATCTGGTATCGGTTATTGATGACGAAGGTAACCAACATCAGTTTGAAATTTTGGATGCTATCGAGACGGACGAAGGACGCTATGTGGCACTCGTGCCGGTACTGGATGATCCGCAGGAAGCTGTCGAGGATGACGGCGAACTGATCGTTTTGCAAGTAGTCACCGAAAACGGCGAAGATTTGCTCATTCCCATCGAAGATGATGAAATGTTTGACGAGATTGCCGGTATTTTCGAAGAGCGTTTGGCGGAGTTGTACGAGATCAATTCCGAAGACGCGGAATAATGCAACTCATCCTGCTGTGCTCGCGGACCTGTGTCCTTTAACCCTACTACACTATGTAAAAGGGAACCTTGCTCCGATGCCGGACTGCAGACCTCCCGACCTGTCTTTTGTGCAGCGTTGGACGAAGGGAGCGAGAAATCATTGGGCGGTTACCCACCTGCTTCGATTTAGTAGCAGGTTATACGGACACTTTACGACACGGTGGGATTTGATCAAAAAAAGAAAAAACCGTCTGTTGCGTATGCAACAGACGGTTTTTGTGTATTACTTCAAAAGAGTAAGACCCATTTTCTTTTTAGCTTTATCGAGGGTACGATTAGCGATGCGATAAGCACGGGCAGCGCCCTCTTTCATATACGCTTCGAGCTGCGCTTTATCGCTCATCAATTCCGCAAGACGCGTTTGAATGGGCGCGAGTTCCAAAGCGACTGCTTCACCCACGGCAGTTTTAAAATCGCCGTAGCCTTTTCCCGCAAACTCCTGCTCGATAGCATCCAAAGTTTTACCGGTAACGGCACTGTAAATTTCCATCAAATTGTTGATGCCATCCTTGCCCTCTGCATAGCGAACACAAGCTTCGCTATCGGTCACAGCGCGACGGAACTTACGGATAATGGTATCCGCATCGTCTTTGAGCGAAATAAACGAGTTTTGGTTCTCATCAGATTTGGACATCTTTTTTGTGGGATCCTGCAACGAACGCACACGCGCGCCGGTCTTCATGATATAGGGCTCCGGCACTGTAAAGGTGTTTCCATATACACCGTTAAAACGCTCTGCAATATTGCGAGAAAGCTCGCAATGTTGCTTTTGGTCGGCACCGACCGGCACATAGTCCGGCTGATACAGTAAAATATCCGCCGCCATCAGCGTAGGATAGGCAAAAAGGCCGAGATTGATGTTATCGGCATGTTTAGCGGATTTATCCTTAAATTGGGTCATGCGAGACAGCTCACCAAATTGGGTGCAGCAGGACAAAAGCCATGATAATTCCGCGTGTGCAGGCACATGTGACTGCACAAAAATCAGATTTTTCTCGGGGTCAAGACCGATTGCAAGCAACAGCGCATACATTTCCATGATCTGCTGACGCAGTTTCGCCGGCTCCTGACGCACGGTGAGTGCATGTAGATCGGCAACCGCAAACGCGCAATCAAATTCGTCCTGCATGGTTACCCAGTTGCGCAGCGCGCCGAGATAGTTACCCAAAGTGGGCGCACCGGTAGGTTGAATACAACTTAAAGCGCGTTTTTTGCGCTCGATTTCCATGTTTTGTTCCATATTATATTCCTTCCATGGCATATTTTTTACTTATATTACCATACTTTCATTGACATTTTCAATATAAAAATGTAAAATAAGTTAATATATGTAAAATGTTACCCCAAGGAGGCTTTTATTGTGACCGAATTACAAAAGCTCGCCGCTGTCATGTTCCCCGACATCAACAAGACACCGGACGACTATGAAACGGTATATCCACCGCGCGGATTGGACGAAAATGCCAGGGTGACCCGTATTGCACCCAGCCCCACCGGTTACCTGCATCTTGGCGTTTTCTTCACCGCGATGATCAACCGCTTGACCGCTAACGCTTCTAACGGACTTTTCTATTTCCGCTTAGAGGATACCGATAAAAAGCGCGAAGTGGAAGGCGGTGCTGAGGATATCCTCACCGGTCTTGCAACCTACGGCTTAAACCTCGACGAGGGGTTTGTAGCGCCCGGCGTAGTGAAAGGTGATTACGGTCCGTATCAGCAAAGCCACCGTGTAGAAATCTATCAGACCTATGTAAAATCCTTAGTTGAAAAGGGACTCGCTTATCCCTGCTTCTGTTCCGAAGAACAACGCGAATCCGCTCGTACACAGCAGGAAGCAAACAAAGACCGCACCGGTTATTATGGCAAATATGCCGTCTGCCGTCTCATTGACACCGCGGACGCTATTCGCCGCATTGAGGCCGGCGAAAGCTACGTCGTGCGCCTGCGCTCTCCCGGTGACGAAAGTCGCCGTATTAAGTTCACCGATATGATCAAAGGTGCCATCGAGATGCCGGAAAACGATGAGGATCTCGTTTTACTGAAATCTGACGGCATCCCCACCTACCACTTTGCGCATGCGGTAGACGATCATCTGATGCGCACCACACATGTTATCCGCGGTGATGAATGGATCTCTTCGGTGCCCAAGCACCTGCAACTGTTCCAGTTGCTCGGTTTCAAAGCGCCGAAATACGCGCACGTCAGCCCTATCATGAAAGAGGACAACGGCGGCAAGCGCAAACTTTCCAAGCGTAAAGATCCTGAAGCGGCGATGCATTATTATGCTGAGCAGGGTTATCCGAAAGAAAGTGTACTGGAATACCTGATGACCGTCGCTAACAGCGATTTTGAGGATTGGCGCCGTTGCAATGCCGATGCCGATCGCGCAAAATTCCCGTTCAATCTCAAAAAAATGAGCGTTTCGGGTGCGTTGTTTGACATGCAAAAGCTCAACGACGTCAGTAAAAACGTCATTTCCCGCATGAGCGCCAAAGAGGTGCTCGATAACGTACTTGCTTGGGCAAAGATGTACGACACCGATTTTGCGGCGCGTCTTGAAAATGACCTCACATTCGCAGAAGGCATCTTCGACATTGACCGTGGCGGTGCAAAACCGCGTAAAGATCTCGCAAAATGGAGCGATGCGCCCGACTATGCTGCATACTTCTTCGACGAGACCTTCTCCCCCGTCGATGCGTTACCCGACAACATCAGCACCATGGATGCCGCTGCTATTCTCGACGCTTACAAAGCTGTGTATGATCCTGCGGCGGACAAGCAAGCGTGGTTTGATACGGTCAAATCCATCTGCGAGGGCCTCGGTTTCTCACCTGATGTCAAGGCATATAAACAAAACCCTGACGCCTTCAAAGGTCACGTCGGCGATGTCAGCACGGTACTGCGTATCGCTGTAACCGGCAGACGCAACACACCCGACTTATGTGCTATCATGCAATTACTCGGCAAGGAGCGCGTATTTGCGCGTTTTGATGCGTTTATCAACGGAGGTAATAACTAATGGCCGAAGAAATCAAAAACACGGTGTCCGAAAACACCTCTACCAATTTCATTCATGCGATTATTGATGAGGAGCTCAAAGAAAACGGTCGTTGCTATGGAATGCAAGTACACACCCGCTTTCCGCCTGAGCCCAACGGCTATCTGCATATCGGCCACGCAAAAGCGCTGTGCATCGATTTCGGCACCGCGCTGAAATACGGCGGTATCTGCAACCTGCGCATGGACGACACCAACCCGACCAAAGAGGACGTGGAATACGTTGAAGCCATCCAGGAAGACATTCATTGGCTCGGCTTTGACTGGGACGACCGTTTCTACTATGCCTCCGATTATTTCGAGACCATGTACGAACTCGCGGTAGGACTTATCAAAAAAGGTCTCGCTTACGTCTGCGAGCTTTCCGCCGAAGAGGTACACAATAATCGTGGTGACCTGTCTCACCCCGCTGTCAGCCCCTATCGTGACCGTCCTATCGAAGAAAGTCTTGATCTCTTTACTCGTATGCGTGCAGGCGAGTTCGAAGACGGTAAAATGACACTGCGTGCAAAAATTGATCTTGCCAGCGGTAACTTCAACATGCGCGATCCGGTTATCTACCGCATCAACCATGCGCATCATCACCGCCAAGGTGACAAGTGGTGCATTTATCCGATGTACGACTACGCACACCCCTTGGAGGATATGATTGAGGGTATCACCCACTCGCTGTGCTCTTTGGAATTTGAGGATCACCGTCCGCTGTACAACTGGGTGCGTGACAACGTCGATCTGCATGCCGATCCCAGACAGATCGAATTTGCACGTCTTGGTATCAACTACACGGTGATGTCCAAGAGAAAGCTCCGTAAACTGGTAGAAGAAAACTATGTTTCCGGATGGGATGATCCGCGCATGCCCACCCTTTGCGGCCTTCGCCGCCGCGGCTACACCGCTGCTTCCATCCGCGATTTCTGTGACCGTATTGGTGTTGCAAAGGTTCCCAACACCGTTGAAATGGGACTTTTAGAACATTGTTTGCGTGAAGACCTCAACGCACATGCCACCCGCGCGATGGCGGTATTGCACCCCGTCAAATTGGTGATCGAGAACTATCCTGCTGATATGACCGAAACCTTCGAGGTAGAAAATAATCCTGTCGATCCGGAGAGCGGCACCCATACCGTCACCTTCTCCAAAGAGCTTTGGATTGAAGAAAGCGACTATATGG
>JAZUAN010000004.1:0-17822 GCA_045638005.1 Acutalibacteraceae bacterium
ACAGGTTCGAATCTTGTCACCCTATTATAAAGAAAATCATAAAATATACTTGCAAAACACATGAAAATCGGTTAAAATACATGATGGATATTTTCGGGATGGTTCGATTGTTTATTTTTTAACAATCTGCCGCCCGAGTTCATAAAGAAAGGAAGTTATCCCATGAGTTATCTGAGCAAAAAAAGTGTAGAAGATCTGAAAGTTGCCGGCAAGCGTGTGCTTGTTCGCTGCGACTTCAATGTGCCGCTGAAAGCGGGCGTCATCACCGACGAGAACCGTATCGTCGCTGCTTTGCCCACCATTCAGTATTTGATTGATAACGGCGCGAAGGTTATCCTTTGCTCCCACCTCGGCAAGCCGAAGGGCGAGCCCAAACCCGAGCTGTCCCTGGCTCCCGTGGCTGTCCGTCTGACCGAGAAACTCGGCAAGCCGGTTGTGTTCGCTGCTGACGACGAGGTCGTGGGCGAGAACGCGAAAGCGGCTGTTGCTGCCATGAAAGACGGCGACGTTGTGCTGCTGCAGAACACCCGCTATCGTGCGG
Source organism: Acutalibacteraceae bacterium (assembly GCA_045638005.1). GTDB lineage: Bacteria > Bacillota > Clostridia > Oscillospirales > Acutalibacteraceae > URNF01. Next base: position 542 of record JAZUAN010000004.1, read on the forward strand.
AAGAGACCAAAAACGGCGAAGCGCTTTCCAAAGAACTCGCTTCCTTGGCTGACCTGTTTGTCAACGACGCGTTCGGCGCTGCACACCGTGCGCATTGCTCCACTGTGGGCGTGGCTTCCTACGTGGAGGAGTCCGCTAACGGCTACCTGATGGCTAAAGAGGTGAAATACCTCGGCTCCGCCGTTTCCGATCCTGCTCGTCCGTTCGTTACCATTCTGGGCGGTGCGAAAGTGTCTGATAAACTGAATGTTATCGAGAACCTGCTCAATGTTGCCGACACCCTCATCATCGGCGGCGGTATGGCTTACACCTTCCAGTATGCGCAGGGTCATGAGATCGGCAAATCCCTGCTGGACGCTGAGAAAGTGGACTACTGCAAGGACATGCTCGCTCGTGCGAAAGAAAAGGGCGTGAAGATCCTGCTGCCGGTTGACTGCGTGGCGACCGATGCGTTCCCGGATCCCATTGATGCTCCCATCGAGACCGCTGTATATAAGACCGGTGAACTGCCGGCTGACCTGATGGGCCTTGATGTCGGTCCCGAGACCGGCAAGCTGTTTGCGGAAGAAATCAAAAACGCGAAAACCGTTATCTGGAACGGTCCGATGGGCGTTTCTGAGAATCCGGCTCTCGCTGAGGGCACCATCGCCGTTGCGAAAGCTATGGCAGAATCCGATGCGATCACCATCATCGGCGGCGGCGACTCCGCGGCTGCTGTTAACAACCTCGGCTTCGGCGACAAGATGACCCACATCTCCACCGGTGGCGGCGCGTCTCTCGAATTCCTCGAGGGCAAAGAGCTGCCCGGCATTGCCGCTATGACCGACAAATAAGATAGGGGAGAACGTTATAATGGGTAAATATGTAATTGCCGGCAACTGGAAAATGAACAAAACGCCGGCCGAGGCAAAAGAACTCATCGACGCGATCCGTCCTTTGGTGGCGGACGCTGCTTGCGACGTTGTCGTGGGCGTGCCGTTTGTTGACCTGCCGGTGGCTCTCGAAGCGACCAAGGGCAGCAACATTGGTGTTGCCGCGCAGAACTGCCACTGGGAAAAGAGTGGTGCGTTCACCGGCGAAATTTCTGCTGAAATGCTCAAAGAAATGGGCGTTGGTTACGTCATCCTCGGTCACAGCGAGCGCCGCACCTACTTTGGCGATACCGACGTGACCGTGCAAAAGCGCACCCGCGCTGCGTTGGATGCGGGCTTGACCGTTATTCTGTGCGTGGGCGAATATCTCGAGCAGCGTGAGCAGGGCATCACCTCTGAGATCGTGGATATGCAGGTGAAAGTAGCGCTCGGCGGCGTTTCCAAAGAGGAACTCGCTCGCGTGATCATCGCGTACGAGCCGGTTTGGGCGATCGGCACCGGTCTGACCGCAACCGACGAGCAGGCCAACGAAGTGTGCAGCCATATCCGTGAGACTGTCAAAGGTCTGTACGATGCGGATGCCGCTGCGGCACTCACCATCCAGTACGGCGGTTCCATGAACGCCGGCAACGCGGCAGGTCTGCTCGCACAGAGCGATGTGGACGGCGGTCTCATCGGCGGTGCTTCTCTGAAAGCCCCCGACTTCGCGACCATTGTTGCTGCTGCGAAATAAGTTTCCAAAAACCAAGGGGACGGACGGCTTGCCGTCCGTCCTTACTACTGTAAATGGAGATATGGATTATGAAAAAACCGTTGACTCTTATCATTATGGACGGCTTCGGCATGAATGCCGATACCTACGGCAACGCGATCGCCGCTGCCAACACCCCCAATCTTTCCAAAATTTTCAATGAGAACCCCTGCACCACCATCGGCGCTTCCGGCATGGATGTCGGTTTGCCGGACGGACAGATGGGTAACAGCGAGGTCGGTCACACCAACATCGGCGCAGGTCGCGTGGTGTATCAGGAACTGACCCGCATCACCAAAGCCATCAACGAGGGTAAATTCTTTGAAAACGAAGCGTTGAAAAACGCTATGACCGCTGCGGCGAAGGACGGTGCCGCGCTGCATCTTATCGGTCTTCTGTCCGACGGCGGCGTGCACAGCCACTTTGACCATTTGGTCGGTCTTATCGAAATGGCGAAAAAGAACGATGTCAAGAATGTGTTTGTGCATTGTCTTATGGACGGCAGAGACGTGCCGCCCAGCTCCGGTAAGGATTTTGTCGCCGCGTTGCAGGCAAAAATGCAGGAGATCGGCGTGGGTAAGATCGCAACCGTAATGGGTCGCTACTATGCGATGGACCGCGACAACCGTTGGGAGCGCGTGGAAAAAGCATATGCCGCGATGGTGTACGGCGAGGGCGTCGAAAGCGCTGATCCGGTCGCTGCGATGCAGGCATCGTATGACGCTGAGGTTACCGACGAATTCGTAGTGCCGGTGGTTTGCGCCGGCCAAGAAGGTGTCATCAAAGCGAACGATGCGGTTGTGTTCTTCAACTTCCGCCCCGACCGTGCAAGAGAGATCACCCGTACCTTTGTGGATCCCGATTTTGACGGTTTCCCGCGCAAAAACGGTTTCTTCCCGCTGACCTACGTGTGCATGACCCAGTATGATGCGACCATGCCGAACGTTGAGGTCGCGTTCAAACCCCAGAGCTTAGAAAACACCTTCGGCGAATATATCAGCAAGCAGGGTCTTACCCAGCTGCGTATCGCCGAGACCGAAAAATACGCGCACGTGACCTTCTTCTTCAACGGCGGCGTGGAAAAAGAGTACGCGGGTGAAGATCGCGCGCTTATCAACTCCCCCAAGGTCGCGACCTATGATATGAAACCCGAAATGAGCGCCTATGAGGTGTGCGACGAGGTTGTTGGGCGCATCGAATCCGGCAAATACGACGTGATCATCTTGAACTATGCCAACTGTGACATGGTGGGTCATACCGGTGTGTTCGACGCGGCGAAGGCGGCTGTCGAAGCGGTGGATACCTGTGTCGGCAAAACGGTAGATGCCACCCTTAAAATGGGTGGTAAGGTGCTGATCACCGCTGACCACGGCAATGCGGACAAAATGTACGAGGATGACGGCTCGCCGTTCACCGCTCATACCACCTACCGCGTACCGTTCTGTGTGGTGGGCGAGGACAACATCTGCCTGCGCCAAGAAGGTCGTCTTGCGGATATCGCGCCGACCATGCTGAAAATGCTCGGTCTTGAAAAGCCCGAGGAAATGGACGGCAAACCGCTGTTCTAAAATGAATGCATAGTACACTTTTGCCCTCGCGGTTTACGCGAGGGCATTTTTTTGAAAAAATCCGTCTATGCTATTCCATTTTGTAGAATAGTGTGTTATATTATACTATATATAGGTGTATATTGATATAATTCATCGAAAAGGGTATATATATGGAAAACGAGAAATTTGAAAATAAACCAAAAGCGAGTGAACGCGAGGACGTGATCGCGGGGCGTAATGCAGTAGCGGAAGCGCTCAAATCCGGTCGCGCTATCGACTCGGTTTGGGTATCGAAAGGTGAGCACGGCGGCAATCTGCCCATGCTCATTGCCCAAGCGCGCAAAAAGGATATCCCCGTTAAGGAAGTGGACAGCCGCAAAATGGACACACTGTCCCGCAACCATCAGGGTATTCTTGCGTTTGCCGCTTGTAAGGAATATGCGCATTTGGAGGATCTGTTTAAGCTGGCAGAGGAGAGAGGCGAGCCGCCGTTTTTCGTGATATGTGACGAATTGGAGGATCCGCATAATCTCGGTGCCATTTTACGTACCGCCGAGGCGGCGGGCGCACACGGCGTTATCATCCCAAAACGCCGCGCGGTGGGACTTACCGCCACGGTGTATAAGGCGTCTGCGGGTGCTGTGGAATATGTGCCGGTCGCGCGGGTCACCAATCTGACCGATACCATTAAGGAACTCAAAAAACGGCAAATGTGGGTATACGGTTTGGACATGAACGGCGAGAATTGGTGTGCAGGGGATCTGACCGGACCTATCGCTATCGTGGTCGGCTCGGAAGGGCGCGGCATCAGCCGTTTGGTGCGCGAGCAATGCGACCAGATACTCTCCCTGCCCATGCAAGGGAATATCAATTCGCTGAACGCATCGGTTGCCTGCGGTATCGTGCTGTATGAGGTATGTAGACAGCGCGCGGGCATCAAAGCGAAAAACTGACCGTGCATATTTTATCAAAACCGATTGAAAGGGTTTTTGCGGCATGAAAGAAAACGATTTGTTGAATGAATTGCTACATGACTTTGCGACCGTCCCCGAAAAAGCGGAGGCGGAGGATAGTATACCCGCAGATACTAAAAAGGTGGCTCCTGCTCCCGTTGAGGTGGTGCAAGAGGATGCCGTAACCGTCGTGGAGAGCGAAGAGGAGCCGGCAGAAGAGCGGTCGGAGGAAAAATTATCCGAGATCAAGGTGGCACCCTTAGAGGCTCCTACACAGGTCATTCATATTGTAGCCCCTAAGGAAAAGGAAACCGATAAGGATGAAGACCCCTTTGACGGACAGATGACCATGGCGGATTTCACAGATGAGCAACCCGAGGAAACCTTGGACGAGCCCGCGGAGACTGAGGAGGTTCTCAACTGGGAAGAGCAGTTGGAACAGACCCGCCGTGAGAAAATACGTGATTTCCAGATACAGAAAAATCGTGAGGATACCGATTTTCGGTTTGAGGAAACCGAGGCGCCTGACGAGATTGCCGCCGATGAACAACCGCAAGAGGAACAACAACCTCCTAAAAAAACGCGCTTTACCGGTGATTTTACCGAGCAGGCGCAGGCGCAGGATGTGGCGGCAGAACTGAGTTACCGCTACCGCTCGTTAAAATTCCGTTTGTGGTTTGCAGTGCTTGCAGAGGTGCTGCTGCTGTGGAGTGAGGGCACCGTGCTGTATTATGGTGTGCCTACCTTGACCCCCGCGCTGTTCTTGTTGCTGAACGTTGCGGGACTTACCGCTATTATGGCATTGCTGTTTCCGATGCTGCGCGATGGCGCGGTATCGCTCCTTCGTTTGAAGCCCAACGCTGAGAGCATCCCCGCTGTTATTGCGGCGGCAACGTGGTTACATACCATGGTGCAGTGGTTCCGCTTGCCGGTGGTGGAAATGGGCGAAGCGCCGTTGCTCACTGCGGTGGGCGGGTTATTGCTCCTGCTTTGCGGCATCGGCAGATTGCTGCGTGTCAGCCGCATCCGCCGTAACTTTGCCGTGGTTGGCAAAGAGGGCGAAAAGGTGGCCGCCGCTATCGTACAGGAAGAACGCGCCGCTATTGAGATCGGTCGTCGAGCGGTTGCTACCGGCGTGCCGCGGGTGGTATACTTCCGATCGGTCAGCTTTTTGGATGATTTCCTTGCAAATTCCTATATGGACGACCGTTATGATGCGGTGCTCAGACGATATATCCCCGGCGCTTGTGGTCTCGCTTTGCTGGCGGGTATTGTATACGGCGCGGCGGTGACCGGATTTTTTGAAGGCTTCACATTGTTTGCGTCTTTGCTGTGCGTGCTGTTGCCGGTGGCTTCCCTTGCGCTCAACGCGCCGCTTTGGAGGGAATGTAAAAAGCAACTGGAATGTGGTAATATGTTATGCGGTTTCGCGGCTGCGGAGCGGTTTGGCGACATCCACGGTGTGGCACTGGACGTCGCGGACGTATATCTGCACGACAGTGTGATGCTGCACGGTATCCGCACCTTCGGCGCGACCCGTATTGATGAAGCGATCATGGATGCCGCTGCGGTGGCGATCAGAACCGAAGGTCCGCTGGAAGGTCTGTTTTTACGCATTATTGAAAACAAAACCGAAATCCTGCAAGCGGTGGATAACCTCGTTTTTGAGCAGGATATGGGCTTTTCCGGTTGGGTAGGCGGTCGCCGCGTATTGGTAGGCAACCGCAAACTGCTCGGAAATCATGGTGTGGATACTCCGTCAGGCGATTATGAGCGCAAATATAAAAAAGACGGCAGAGAACTGGTGTATTTGTCGGTTGCCGGTGAACTGTCCGCGATGTTTATTATCAGTTATGTGACCGATGCAGCGGTAGAAAACGCTTTGCACGATTTGGAGGATGCGCGCATTTCCCTGCTTATTCGTTCTTGTGACCCCAATATCACCGAGGAAAGCCTGTGTGAGGGTTTCCAATTGGATGATTTCTACGTGGATCTGCTCAGCGCATCGGCGGGACGCTTGTTTGATGGCTTGCGCCGCCGCGAGGAGGATCACGTGTCGGCGGGTGCGGCGATCAACGGTACCGCAGAAGGTGCCGCCGCGCTGCTTTGCGGCTGCAAGCGACTGCGCCGTCGCGGTATTGTGGCAATGCTTGCACAGATCATTCTCGCTTTGATTGGCGCCTTAGCGCTGTTTTTAAATGTCATGTCCGGCGGTGTATTCTCCACCGTGCTGCCGCTTATTATGGTGCCGGTGTTCGCACTGCTGTCGGTGCTGATATCCCTATTTTAAAAAAGCGAAATGCCTGCGACTTCTTTTGAAGTCGCAGGCATTTTTGTTTATATTTATCTTTTCTTGATGGCACCGATGAGGGCGAACAGCACGAAAGCAACGCCGTTGGCTACCACAACGGTGGAACCGGCGGGGAAGTTCAGGAAATGCGCGGATACGGTACCCGCAAAAAAGCAGATGAGCGAAACAGAGATCGCGGTAAGCACCACGCCTTTAAAGCTTTTGCATACCCGCATCGCAGTGAGGGCGGGGAAGATGATCAGTGCAGAAATGAGCAGAGTGCCCATCATGCGCATGCCCAGTACCACCGTTATTGCGGTGAGAATGGCGATTATCGTGTTATAAAGCGTTGTCGGCATGCCGCCCGCACGCGCGAAGTTTTCGTCAAAGGTGACCGCAAACAGTTTGTGGTAAAACAGCACGTATAAAAGGATAACCACCACCGCGACACCCACGCTGAACCACGCATCCGTTTTGCTGATGGTGAACATGTTGCCGAACATGTAGTTGGAAATGTCCACGTTGGTGCCGACGCGGTATAGGACGATATAGCCGACAGCCAGAGAAAGCGTTGCGATGATACCGATAGCGGCATCCCCTTTGATGCGGCTGCTTTCATTGATACGCAGCAGCAAAAAAGCGGCGATTACCACGATGGGAATGGCGATATATAGCTGCAACTCCGCTGTGTTGAGTGCGGCAGCGATGCCAAGCGCGGCAAATCCGACGTGAGAAAGACCGTCGCCGATCATGGAATAGCGTTTGAGCACCAGCGTGACACCGAGCAGCGCCGCGCACAGTGATACCAAACCTCCGACCAGCAATGCCCGTTGTACAAAGGGCAGCGCTAAAAATTCTGCCATCACGCCTGCCCCCTTTCCAGAAACCGTTTGCCTGCGTCGCTGTTCAAGTATGCGGCGGCAGTGCCGAAAAACAGTGGCTCGTGTTGCAGATGCAGAATATGGGTCGCATACTGCGTGGCGGCATGGATATCGTGTGAGATCATGATGACGGTGACACCGCTTTTGTGCAACTTTTGTATCAGGTCATACAACCCTGCGGTCATGGTGGGGTCAAGCCCCGCGACCGGCTCGTCCAAAAGCAGCAGCTTTTCGGTCGCACACATGGCACGCGCGAGCAGCACGCGCTGTTGTTGTCCGCCGGACAGTTCCCGATACGCGCGGTCGGCAATATCCTCAATTTCCAGTAATGCTAACGCTTTTTTGAGCCGCTCTTTTTGTGCAGTTGTGAAAAACGGTTGGAAAAGCCTGCTGCGCAGTCCCGCGCTGACCACTTCCAAAACGGTGGCGGGAAAATCCGCTTTTGCGGCAGTTTGCTGTGGCATATAGCCGATTTCATTCGGCGTGATGCCGTTTTCAAAGGTGATAGTGCCGCAAGCGGGCTTTTTCAGCCCCAGCAGTGCACGCATTAGGGTGGTTTTACCCGAACCGTTTTCACCTACGATACATAGGTAATCCCCCTCGTGCACCTCCATGTGGAGGTTTTCCACCACCGTTTTGCCCTCGTAAGCCAGGGCGACATTTTCGCAATGTAGCAATCGCATCAGTTTAAAGCCTCTTTCAACGTGGTCAAATTTTTTTGCATCAGCGAGAGATAGGTCTCGCCGTTTTGAAAGTCGATTTTAGATAGATTGTGACAGGCATAAAAGGTGCGGATCTCGCAGCCGGTGCTTTCCTGCACCGTTTGTGCTACCTGTCCCGCTGACAACTCCATTTGGAAGATGATCGGAATATTTTCCGTCTTTACCGTGTCAATGAGTGCCTGCACGTCCGCGCTCGCCGGCTCTACCGAGGTAGCACATCCCGCAAACGCGGCATGGTAGGAAAGCCCATACCTTTCAACAAAGTGCAGCAGCGGGAAACGATCGGCAACCACGATGGTATTGCGTTTGGCAGTTTTGACTACCTGCTCAAAATTCGCGTCCAACGCTTGCAATTTTGCAGTGTATTCCGCTGCGTTCTTGCGGTAGAGCTCCGCGTTTTGCGCGTCTGCCGCTACGAGTGCTGTCAGCAGCTTGTCCACGATTATAACCGCGTTTTTTGGTGCGGTCCAAACGTGTTCGTCGTAGGTTTCCTCATGCGCGTGCTCGTGCGCTTCCTCGCACAGCGGCTCTACCATGTCCATGAGTTTTAAGACGGTTTTATCCGTGGCATCCACCGTTTGCAGCGTTTTATCGATCCAGCTGTCCGACTCGCCGCCGACATATACGAACATGTCACAGTTGTGCACCGCCGCAATATCCTGCGAGGAGGGGTCAAAGTCGTGGCTTTCCTGCCCGGGACGCAGCAAAAGGGAAAGGGACACATCGGCGCCTTTGGTAATCTCTCGTAGAAAATCATATTGCGGGAATACCGAGCACACGATTTTGACACCGCTGCTTTGCGGTGCGGTATTGCAGCCGACAAAGGTCAGCAAAAGGCACAGCGCAGCAAGCAAGGTAACAATTCTTTTCATGCGTTACCTCCCTTGCGGCAGGCGCCGCATTTACCAAACAGCACGGTTTGTTTTTCATCAACGGCGAAATGACTGTTACGCAACACATTGCGCAGCACCGCCGTGGATGCGTCGTCGTCCAGATGCAGCAGTTTGCCGCAGTCGGTGCATTTTAAGTGGAGATGCGCATCGTGGCGACTGCAACAAACCGCTTGATACACCGCTTTACGGCTGCCGTCCTTTGTAAACCGCTTGACCTGCCCCTCCTCCGCGAGGTGAGGCAGCAGGCGATACAGCGTACTTTTGCCGGGGGCGTGCTCTCCCGTAAGACGGGAGGCGATTTCCTCAACGGTGAACGCCTCGTCGGCATGCGCATGCAAAAAATCTATCAAAAGTTTTTTCTGTGCGGTGTGATAGGTCATGATTTTCCTCCAAAATGAGAATTATTCTCATTTTGGGATTGTAACACACTTTTTCATCCTTTGCAACCGAAAAATGTCGGATTTATAAAAATTTGTTGACAAAATTTGTATTTATAGGTATATTTTTAATATAAGATAGAGGAGCGATATGCAAGAGTATTGCCAAGAGGGTGCGGAAACGCCCGGCAGGAAAGGGTATATCGCCGAAATGCATACCGTGTTTCCGCGCGGGATGTGTTGGGGTGCGGCAGAATATGTCGCGCACTGTCACGAAAAAGTGGAGCGCTATCGGCACAAAGAGGTTTGTTTGCCACGGCGTTTTGCTGTGGCGTTTTCTATTTTAAAATTGTTTTGGAGGGAATGTATTATGAAAAGCAACAAAAAATGGTTGCTGCTCGGTTTTACCCTGCTGCTCATGGTGATGTTCACCGTCACCGTATTTGCAGAGGGCGACGCTGCTGCGGCTGCTAACAACCCCTTTATCAGCACTTTCTGGTCGCTGGTACCCCCGCTGGTCGCCATCGTGCTGGCGCTGATCACCAAAGAGGTGTACAGCTCCTTGTTCGTGGGTATTCTGGTGGGCGCACTGTTCTACAACAACTTTAACGTTGTGGGTACGGTAGATTCCATGATCAACGACGGTCTTATCGGCGCTGTGTCCGGCACTGCGGGCATTTTCGTGTTCTTAGTACTGCTCGGCATCATGGTTGCGCTGATTAACAAAGCCGGTGGCTCCGCCGCGTTCGGTCGTTGGGCGCAGGTACATATCAAGAGCCGCATCGGTGCGCAGCTTGCGACCTTTGTACTGGGCGTGCTCATCTTTATTGATGACTATTTCAACTGCCTGACCGTAGGTAGCGTCATGCGTCCTGTCACCGACAGCAACAAGATTTCTCGCGCAAAGCTGTCCTATCTCATTGACGCCACTGCGGCTCCTATTTGTATGATCGCCCCCATTTCTTCCTGGGCGGCCGCTGTTTCCGAGTACACCACCGGTGTTGTCGGCGCAAACGGCGAGGAGATCTCCAGCCTTGCGCTCTTCTGCAAGGCTATCCCTTACAACTTCTATTCCTTGCTCACCTTCGTGTTCATCATCGCGATCGTGTTGATGAAGTTCGATTACGGCCCGATGAAAAAGCATGAAAAGAACGCGCTCGAAAACGGCGATCTCTTCACCTTCGGCGGCGAGGTTTCCGGTGGCGAAGAGGCAGAAGCGGGCAACGAAAAAGGTCGTGTTGTTGATCTTATCCTGCCCATCGTGCTGCTCATCATCGTTTCTGTTTTCGCACTCGTCTATGTCGGCGGCTTCTTCGGCGGCGACTATGCAGGTGATTTCATCGGCTCCTTCGGTAATACCGATGCGACGGTCGGTCTGCCGCTCGGCGGTGTTGCGGTGTTGGTCGTGACAGTTATCTATCTCGTCGCCCGCCGTCTTGTCACCTTTAAAGAGGCAATGTCTTGCGTGCCCAAGGGCTTCATCGCGATGGTGCCTGCGATCCTCATCCTCACCATGGCGACCGCGCTCAAAAACATGACCGGTCTTTTGCAATCCGATGTATTCGTAAAGAACGCGCTTGCCAATGCGGGGGCATTACATAATTTCCTGCCCGCTATCATCTTCCTGGTGGCTTGCGGTATCGCGTTTGCGACCGGTACTTCCTGGGGCACCTTCGGTATTCTTATCCCGATCGTATTGTCCGTGTTCCCCGCGGGCAGCGAATTGATGGTTATCGGCATGTCCGCCTGCCTTGCAGGTGCGGTGTGCGGCGACCATTGCTCGCCCATTTCGGACACCACCATCATGTCCTCTGCCGGTGCGCAGTGTGAGCACGTCAATCACGTGTCCACCCAGCTGCCGTATGCACTCACTGTTGCGGCTGTATCCTTTGTGGGTTACATCCTCGCCGGTTTCGTGCAGAGCTGGTACATCGTACTGCCCGTGATGGCTGTTGTTATGGTCGGTGTGCTGTTTGTAATCAAAGCGATGACCAAAGATAAGGCGTAAGAAAAGCAAAAAGGAACGCCCTCGGCTTCAAGCCGAGGGCGTTTTTTTGCGGGTATTTATTCACCAAAACGGATGTTGATACCGCCGCTGTTGTTGTCACCGCTGTTGATATTGAGATACGGCGTTAGCGCCTGTGCGGTGTTGATGAGCGGCATAGATTGGATATACACCTTACCGGGACCGGTGATGCGGGTATGGAATAACCCTTCACCGCCAAAAAACATGTTCTTGGCGCCTTGTACCATTTGAATATCCATCGTGCAGCTTTCGCTCATAGCGGCGAGATAGCCGGTATCCACTATAATGCTTTCGCCTATCGCGAGTTCGTATTCCTTACAATGACCGTCGATTTCAAGGAATACCATGCCGTTACCGCTGATTTTCTGCATGATAAAGCCTTCACCGCCAAAAATGCCTTTGCCCAGTTTCTTTTGGAAATACAAGGACAAATCCAGTCCCTTTTCCATTGCAAGAAAACCGCGCTTTTGCACGATGATGCCGTTACCCTCGGTCACCTGATACGGAATGATTGAGCCGGGAAAGGTAGAAGCAAACGCGATCATGCCCGCGCCGCCTTCGGCTGTATATTCATTCATGAAGATAGACTCGCCGGAAAATAATCTGCCGAACACCTTTTTGATTCCGCCACCGGTGTTGGTATCCATTTTCATGTTGGGGCTCATCCAACTCATAGCACCGCTTTCGGTGCAAAGTGACTGTCCCGCCTCGGGATAGCAAATGACCACCGGCAGGTGGCCGCCTTCAATTTCGTATCTGATCATAGCCATTGTCCTTTCTGTGAAAGTTGCAAGTACCCTACAAATATAGAATAACACGAAAATTTCCACTTTGCAATATGGTTTCTGCTTACCCACCCTAAGCATCATGCAAATTTTATTTTTTTAAAAGTTTTACTTGACAAGCGCGTATAGAATGGGTATAATAATGTGCGTTGACAAGAAATATGCGCTCGTAGCTCAGCTGGATAGAGTGTTTGACTACGAATCAAAAGGTCAGGGGTTCGAATCCCTTCGGGCGCGCCAAAACAAAAAAACCACCCAATCGGGTGGTTTTTTTGTTTAGTACGGTGCGAGGGATTCGAACCCTGAGAGGGTGAGCGACGTTAAGGAAACAGTCCGGTGGACTGTTTTTAGTCGCGAAGTCCGTGCGGCTCTGCCGCAAAGGACGCAAGACGCGAAGCGGCTGTATCCCTTCGGGCGCGCCAAAACAAAAAAACCACCCAATCGGGTGGTTTTTTATTTTATTCATACGCTCAGTCCTGCATCTCTGGATTGCGCGGTGGTGTTCATCTCAGCCATACGCTCCCGCATTTCGCGGAATTTGCCGTGCGCCTTTTTACGGTAGCGGGTCATGGCATACCGCGCTCCCATGCGCACGATCTGCACCCCGAGCATAACGCTGAGGATGGGGATGAGCGGACCAGGGTTTTGCGCCATAATGACATCATCATACAGCCGAGAGGTCAACCAGGGGTCGATAAGTTGCATGACACTGGTCACCGCGCTGATGACAAGGCCGAAAACCAACCATCGCCTGTATTTTTTCTCGATATTTTTGAGCAGCCATTTGATGTAGATCATAAAAGATTCCTCCCCATAAAAAGCGGGTAGAAACGGTTTGGCAATAGAGAGGAAAATACCTCTATCTACCGCCTATTATACTGATTTTTCTCAAAATGGAAGCCCTTTTTTATTCGGGAAAAACACGATTTTCAGAGTGTATTTTCGGCATTTTTTACAAAACGAAAAGTAAATAAATTATAAATTAGCGATAGCCTCTATTGACGGCATATGATTTTTGGCTTTATAATACAGTGTAGTATAAACTTTAATGATAGGAACAGGTGAATTGCATGCTGACATTAACCGGTATTCAAAAGACCTATATAGCGGGCACCTCTACGGTGGATGCGCTGTGCGGGGTTTCTTTGAGTTTCCGCAAAAACGAGTTTGTCGCGATACTCGGCCCTTCCGGTTGTGGTAAGACCACGCTGCTTAACATCATTGGCGGTCTTGATCGGTATACGGCGGGCGATCTGAAGGTGAACGGCAGATCCACCAAGCATTTTAAGGACCGCGATTGGGACACGTATCGCAATCATTCCATCGGCTTTGTATTCCAAAGCTATAACCTCATTCCGCACCAGACGGTGCTCAAAAACGTGGAGCTGGCGCTGACCCTTTCGGGCGTTTCCCGCGCGGAACGCAGAAAGCGTGCGACAGAGGCATTAGAGAAGGTGGGATTGGGTGACCAGTTACATAAAAAGCCCAACCAGATGTCCGGTGGACAGATGCAGCGTGTTGCGATTGCTCGTGCGCTGGTGAACGATCCCGAAATTCTGCTTGCCGACGAGCCGACCGGCGCACTCGACTCCGCCACCAGTGTGCAGATCATGGAGATCTTAAAGGAAATCTCCGGCGAAAAACTTATTATTATGGTGACCCATAATCCCGAGCTTGCCGCGCAATACGCGACCCGCACAGTGCGATTGCTGGACGGCGAGGTGACCGATGATACAAATCCGTACACGGAAGAGCCGGCTTGTGAGGTGCCGACCGATAAAAAGGTGAAAAAGGCGAAAAAGAAAAAGGAAAAGCACACCTCTATGAGCTTTTTCACCGCGCTGTCATTGTCACTTAACAACCTGATGACCAAAAAAGCGCGCACCTTTTTGACCTCTTTTGCGGGCAGTATCGGCATTATTGGCATTGCGCTTATTTTAGCACTTTCGCAGGGTGTGCAAACGTACATTGATACGGTACAGGAGGATACTCTCTCCACCTATCCGCTCACCATTGAAAGCGCTACTATGAACATGAGTGAGATGTTTACTGCAAACGACGAGGAAATGCAAAACAAGCATGATCTCGATGCGGTGTATTCCAACAGCAACATGACCCACATGCTCAATTCCATGATGCAGGGCATGGTGGAGAACGATCTCAATGCGCTGCGCGAGTATTTTGAAGACCCCGACATCAATTTAGAACAGTATATCAGCGACGTGAAGTACGCCTACGATCTGGATATTGCGCTGTACAACACCGCCGGAGATCTGCCGGTGAAGGTGGATGCGATGGAGATCATTGACGAGATGTACGAGTCGATGATGGGCATGTCTTATTCAGATATGGTGAGCGGCATGGGCAGCATGGGCAATATGGCAAGTTCTATGATGGGCATCAACATTATGAGCGAGCTGTTAGATAACCAAGAGCTTCTCGACAGCCAGTACGAGTTGGTGGACGAGGGCAAATGGCCTACCGCCTACAACGAGATGGTTTTGGTGGTCAACGAAAACAACGAGCTGATGGATATGGCGCTGTATGCGCTGGGCATCCGCGATCGCAGCGAAATCCCCTCTCTGATTGAAAAGGTGAAAAACGGCGAGGAAGTGCCGGTGGAGCAGCTTACCTATTCGTATGATGAACTTTTGAACACCTCTTTCCACCTGGCTATCGCCGCGGACAAATACGCGGATACCGACGGCGACGGCGTTTTTGAGGATCTGTCGTTGGGCGTTGACAGCATTTCGGATCTCTCCGAAAACGGTATTGAGATGAAGATATGCGGCATCGTGCGTCCCAAAGAGGGCGCGGTGGCGTCCTCTATATCCGGCGTTATCGGGTATTCTCCCAAGCTTGCAGAATATATCATCGATTACACCGAAAAGACGGACGTTGTGAAAGCGCAACGCGCTGACAATGAGACCGATGTACTCACGGGCATGCCCTTTGCCGAAACCATCACAAGGGATGAAGTGAAAAATTATCTGCTGTCCATGAACCCCGCCACCCTCCAAATGCTTCCTGCGGAGTATGCTAAGGTTTTGGGTAGTTTGATGCCCAATCCCGATCTGGTGGATAACATGAGCGCTTCTGAGGTGCACACCTTCTTTGCTCCTCTGTTGCGCCCGGGACAGTCTACAAGCACGTATGAAAGCAATCTGTCGCTCATGGGCGTGGCGGACAGAGAAAAACCCGTTTCCATTTCTATATATCCTAAGGATTTCGCCTCTAAGGAGGAGATCGTGTCCCTCATCGACAACTTCAATGAGGGCAGAGAAGAGGAAGAGCAGATTGTCTATACCGATTATATCGGTCTGATGATGTCCTCTATCACCACTATTATCAATGCGATCTCATATATTTTGATTGCATTTGTCGCCATCTCGCTGGTGGTGTCCTCCATCATGATCGGTATCATCACCTATATCTCCGTTTTGGAGCGCACTAAGGAGATCGGCATCTTGCGTTCGATCGGCGCGTCTAAAAAGGATATCTCCCGCGTATTCAATGCCGAAACGCTTATCGTCGGCTTTACGGCGGGCGCGATTGGCATCGGCGTGACGCTGCTTTTGTGTATCCCGATCAACATTATCATTCGCACGCTGACCCGCATTGTGAATATCGGTGCCGTATTGCCGTGGAAAGCGGCGATAGCATTGGTGCTTATCAGCATGGTGCTTACCCTTGTCGCAGGCTTGTTTCCTGCAAGAGTTGCAGCGAAAAAAGACCCCGTTGTAGCGCTGAGAACTGAATAAAAATAACCGAACGCCTTTCTCCCAAAAGAGAAAGGCGTTCGGTTTTTATTTCTGTGCAGGATCATCGGTCAAACCGGCAAGCTAGTCTATGCTGGTTCGATAGAATTTCGCCAGTTTCACCATGACTTCCAAAGGTACGACGCGTTCGCCGCGCTCATACTTGGAGTATAAGGATTGATCACACATCAAGTATTCAGCAATTTGCTTTTGCGTATAGTCGCGATCTTCGCGCATATCACGTATTCTTATTCTCATTTCATCACCCATAACTACTATACAGCAGGACAAATTGTCCTATTATGTATTGCAGAGGTGAGAAAAATGGCGAATTATAAGGAAATGTATCTGCATCTTTTTAGGGAAACGGAAAAAGCAATCGAAATATTGATTGCGGCGCAGCAAAAATGCGAGGAGAAATATATAGAAGCCGACGAGCAGCCCAAAATATTTCCAAGGAACAAGAGCTTTCACTCGAAAGAGTGAAAGCTCTTGTTTATTTATATCTCCCTATCCGGTTCCAGTTCGGGACGAATTTCTTTGACCGTTTTGCCTTTTGGGAGCCCTTGCGCGATTTGGGGGAACTCGTTATCCGAATCGGAGGTGGGTTGAATATTATACGTACCGTATTTGTGCAGCATATCAAAGGTATCTTCCGGCATACCGCCGACCGATTGTACCGCAAACTCGGTGATTTTGTATTCCTTTTTACCGCGGTTTTTCTCCTTGCTCATGGTATCACCCCTTGGAAGTAGTGTGTCCCAAAAGCAAAGCGACTATTCGCTATCTGCAGGGGTATTGTTCGGGGGTAACACCTGTTACTCGCTCGTGATTTCCGCGATCGCGCGCCTATCTTCGTAAATGGTGAACTGCGCGGCATTTGCGAGCGTTTCCGCAGGCACGATGAGGTGGAATACGTCGAGATGTGTTTAGAAAGACAGAGGAGATGCACAATCGTGCATCTCCTCTTAATTTTTGTTATTTATCGAATTTTACTGCCGGGGGCGACATCATCCATAAAGATGACCTTGGCAGCCTCTTCGCCGTCCTTTTCAATGTCGGCGGCTAAAATCATACCGGCGCTTTCCACACCGCAAAGGGTAGCGGGTTTCAGGTTTGCCACCACGATAACGTTGTGCCCGATGAGATCATCAGGGGTATACCATTTGGCAATGCCGGACGCCACCGTGCGCTCTTTACCCGAGCCGTCGTCCAGGGTGAGTTTTAACAGTTTCTTCGCCTTTTTCACCGGCTCGCAGGCGAGCACCTTTGCGACACGCAGATCGATTTCCGCGAACTTATCAATGGTGATTTCGGGCAGGAAGGTGATGCCGGCATTTTCCTCTTCCGCTTCGGCAGCTGCCGCTTGTTCTTCGGCAATCTCAGCGAGTTTTTTCTCCACGTCGATGCGCGCAAAGAGGGG
>JAZUAN010000005.1:0-5440 GCA_045638005.1 Acutalibacteraceae bacterium
ATGGAAAAGACCTATCTCGCCATTGTATGCGGCAAGTTGGAAGGGGAAGGGGTCATTGACCAGCCTATCCGTGTGAAGGAAGGCTCTATTATCACCCGCGAGGTGGGGGAGGGCGGCAAGGAAAGCCGCACGCATTGGCGCGCGCTTGCCACCGATGGCAATATCACGCTGGTGTGGGTGAGACTGGAAACCGGACGCACCCACCAAATTCGGGTGCATCTGTCCTGGCTGGGATATCCGCTTGTCGGGGATACGGTGTACGGTACGGATGAGACTCTCCCGCGGCACGCGTTGCATTGCGCACGTCTTAAATTTATCCATCCGGTGACAAAAGAGAATATGGATATCAAAAGTTCTCTGCCGGAGGATTTATCCGCACTACTTGCGGCACATAACATAGGAAGAGAGGAAGATTTACAATGATTAAAGCATGTGTGTTTGATATGGATGGTACCGTTTTGGATACCATCAACAGTATTGCGTATTTCGGCAATAACGCGCTGGAAAAATACGGATTAAAAGGTTTCACCCCCGACGACTATAAAATTATGGTCGGCAACGGTGCCGCTATTCTCGTGCGCCGTATGGTGGAGGGCAACGGTTGTACCGACGAAGAGGTATATAAAAAGGTGCTCAACGAGTATAATACGACGTACGATAATGATTTTTTGTATCTCACGGTGCCGTATGACGGCATTCTTGAATTGCTGGACGCTCTGCGCGCCCGCGGCATTTTGATCGCTGTGCTGTCCAACAAACCGCACAGCACCACTTTGAAAGTAGCAGACGCGGTGTTTGGCGACCGCTTTGACGTGGTATTCGGGCAGAGGGAAGGCAAGCCTATCAAGCCCGACCCCACCGTGCTGAAAGAAATTCTGGCAGATTGGGATGTGAAGCCCGAAGAATGCCTGTATTTCGGCGACACCGGTACCGATATGCAGACCGGCAAGGGTGGCGACTGTTTTACCGTTGGTGTGCTGTGGGGCTTCCGTTCGGAGCAGGAGTTGCGTGAAAACGGCGCGGATGCGATCATTTCCACCCCCTTGGAAGCACTTGAATTTTTAAACGAAAAGGATTAACCCATGAAGATTGGTATGATTGGATGCGGGCGTTGGGGCTCGCTAATTGCGTGGTATCTGGATAGTCTGGGGCATAAGGTCACCCTGTATGGGCGCGCCTCGTCAAAGCACATGCAGCGTTTTTTGGAGGAGCGGTGTAACGACCTGCTCACCCTGCCTGAATCAGTGGCACTCACCACCGATCTGGAAGAGACGGTTAAAGCGGAAACGCTGGTCATTTCCATTTCTTCGCAGGCGCTCAGAGGGTTGATGCAGCAACTTGCCGCCCTTGAACTGCGAGATCGCACGGTAGTGCTGTGCATGAAAGGTATTGAGACCGCTACCGGCTGCCGCTTATCTGAAATTGCGGCAGAGCACCTGCACCCCTCCAACAAGGTGGCGGTGTGGTTAGGACCGGGGCACGTGCAGGACTTTTATGCAGGTATTCCCAATTGTATGGTTATTGACAGCGAGGATGAGCAGGCGAAAGCGCGGCTGATCGACGCTTTTTCCGGTCCGCTTATCCGCTTTTATTACGGCAGCGATCTTATAGGCAACGAGATCGGCGGTGCCGCGAAAAATGTGGTGGGTATCGCCGCGGGCATTCTGGATGGTTTGGGACTTTCCACCTTAAAAGGTGCCCTGATGTCCAGAGGCACCAGAGAGGTGGCACGTCTTATCGGTGCAATGGGTGGTAATGAACGCTCGGCATACGGACTGTGCCACTTGGGAGACTATGAAGCCACCTTGTTTTCGCCGTACAGTCACAACCGCCGTTACGGCGAGTGTCTGGTGACCGGTAAACCGTTTGAAAAGCTGGCGGAGGGGCATGCCACCGCAGGCGCTTTGCATCGCTTATCTGCGCAGTATGGTGTGGAACTGCCCATTTGCGAAGCGGTGTATACGGTGCTGTATAAAGGTGCCGACCCGAAAGAGGCGATCGAAACGCTGTTTGACCGCGAACAAAAGGCGGAGTAAGCTGGATTTGAATTAGGGGGGATACGGTGTGAAAAATACGGTTATCGGACGTTTTGCACCCTCTCCATCGGGACGGCTGCATCTCGGCAACGTGCTGTGCGCGATGATTGCGTATCTGTCTGCAAAAAGTGCGGGCGGCAAAGCATTGTTGCGCATTGAGGATATCGACACCGCCCGCTGTGCAGGGGACCGCGTGCCGCAGATGATAGACGATCTCCACTGGCTAGGCTTTTCGTGGGACGGCGGGGAAAACCCAAAGGATTTCCAAAGCGCACGAACCGCCATATATGAAACCTATTTTGAGAAGCTCAAAGCAAGTGGACTTGTATATCCGTGCTACTGCACCCGTGCAGAACTGCATGCCGCCTCTGCGCCGCACGGCAGTGACGGACAGATGCTGTACGATGGTCGTTGCAGAAAACTGTTTGACAGCGGTGCGGTACCGCCCGCCGACAGAAATCCTGCATGGCGCATGCGTGTGCCGCGTGACAGGGTAGAGGTTTTAGACGGCTTACAGGGAGCATATAGCGAACAGCTCGATACCGATTGCGGGGATTTTCTGTTGCGGCGGTCGGACGGCGTGTTTGCGTATCAGCTGGCTGTGGTAGTAGATGATGCACTTACCGGTGTCAATGAGGTGGTGCGGGGCAGAGATCTTTTGTCCTCCACCCCGCGACAAATTTACCTGTATAAGTTACTGGGATTTGAGCCGCCGCAATTTTATCATATCCCGCTGTTACTCAGAGAGGACGGCACCCGCCTTGCCAAAAGGGATGGCGCGCTGGATATAGGCGCATTACGAGAAAGATTTTCGTCCCCTGAGCCGCTTATTGGTATGCTGGCATATAACGTCGGTATTCTCCCGCGGTTTGAGCCGATATCGGTGGAGGGGCTTATCCCGCTGTTTGATTGGATTAAGGTGAAAAAGACGGATATCCGTATGGATGATTGTGATTTGTTTTAAATGCATTTTTTTATGTGGACTAATGCTTCTTTCTAGCATTAAAATACAAAACACCAGCAAAAAAGTCAAAATATGCATTTTGAAACATTTCAACTTGCAAAAATAGCGACAACTATTGACTTTTTGATTTTTTGGCTGTATACTAAATATTATAAATACTATTTCTAATAAGAAAGGTTGCGTTTTTTATGAAAAAAATGACCAAAATC
This sequence comes from Acutalibacteraceae bacterium, assembly GCA_045638005.1. GTDB lineage: Bacteria > Bacillota > Clostridia > Oscillospirales > Acutalibacteraceae > URNF01. The sequence goes on from JAZUAN010000005.1 coordinate 3,210, forward strand.
ATGGCTCTCTTGCTGGCACTGTGCATGATGATCGGCTGCTTTGCCGCTTGCGGTGCAAAAGAGGACGAAGAGGGGAAAGTTTACAAGATCTGCTCTGACAACGCGTTTGCGCCCTTTGAGTATTGGGATGACACCCAAAAAGCGTACGTCGGCATCGATATGGACCTTCTCGCTGCTATCGCTGCGGATCAGGGTTTCAAATATGAGATGTGGAACGTCGGTTTTGATGCTGCCTGTGGCAACGTGCAGTCCGGTCAGGCGGATGCTATGATCGCCGGTATGACCATCCGTGCCGATCGTCAGGAGATCTATGATTTCTCCGACCCGTACTTCACCGACGGTCAGATTATGTGTACCTCTAAAGACAGCGGCATCGACTCTCTCGATGATCTCAAAGGTAAGGTTATCGCTGCTAAGACCGGCACTATGGGTGCTGACTATGCGGAGTCCATCAAAGAGCAGTATGAGTTCACCATTCAGTATTATGAAGATTCTCCCACCATGTACCAGACTGTTGTCAACAATAAAACCGTGTGCTTTGAAGACCGTGCTGTTGCCGGTGAAGCTATCAAGAACGGTGTGGAACTGGTGACCGTTGGCGAGACCATCAATCCCGCCCCCTACGGCTTTGCTGTGAAAAAGGGTCTCAATCCCGAGCTGATCGAAATGTTCAATGCGGGCCTCAAAAACATCAAGGAAAACGGCAAATACGATGAGATCCTCGCAAAATACGGTATTACCGCGAACGAGTAATCTGTATTTCAAAAGAGTTATCTGCGCATGGCATCGGCATTTGCCGATGCCGTGTTTAGCTTGATAGGACTTGGGTGAGAGTGTTGTTATGAATTTTGAAAAAGTTTTCAGTGAGGCGACCCCGCTGCTGTTGGAAGGCGTCAAGCTGACCATTGGCATTTCTTTGCTGGCGTTGTTGATTGGTTTTTTTATCGGTCTGTTCGCTTGCTTGATGGGGTTGTCCAAAAATAAAATACTGAAAAGCATTTCCGCTGTGTATGTATGGGTTATCCGCGGCACCCCTATGATCGTGCAGGCGTTTGTGGTGTACTTTGGTTTTCCGCAGCTTATCCAAGCGCTGATAGACCCCAGGTTTACACTAACCCCCTTTGCTGCCGGTGTGATCACCCTCAGTTTGAATGCCGGTGCGTATCTGTCGGAAATCTTTCGTAGCGGTATTCAGGCGGTGGATATCGGGCAGATCGAAGCTTCTCGCAGTCTCGGTCTTTCCGCGTCTAAAACGATGGTGAAGGTCATTTTGCCGCAGGCGCTGAAGATCACCATCCCCTCACTGGTCAATCAGTTCATCATCACCGTGAAAGACACTTCCATTCTGTCGGTCATTGGTTTGGCGGAACTGGTGAACAAGGCGAAGATATACGTAGGTGCGTCATTCCAGTTTTTTGCAACCTATATTCTGGTGGCGGTGTATTACCTCGTGATCATCTCCGTGTTGATGATCCTTTCAAAATTTGTGGAGAAGAAGTTTAGCTATGACAAAAAAGGTTAAGGTCACAGACCTGCATAAAAGCTTCGATGACCTGCATGTTTTGTGCGGCATTGATCTTGAAATTGAAGAGGGTGAAGTGGTTTGCCTCATCGGTCCGTCCGGCTCGGGTAAATCTACCTTCTTGCGTTGTCTCAACCGCTTGGAGGAGTCTACCTCCGGCACTATCGAGGTGGACGGCTTTGTCATTTCGGATAAAAAGATTGATATTAACAAGGTGCGACAGAATATCGGCATGGTGTTCCAGCAGTTTAATCTGTTTGCGCACATGACGGTGAAAAAGAACATCATGTTTGCGCCGCTTGAACTCAAAATGATGACCAAAGCACAGGCGGAAGAAAAAGCGATGGCACTGTTGCGGCGTGTCGGACTGGAGGATAAAGCGGACGTGTATCCGCACCAGCTGTCCGGCGGTCAAAAACAGCGTGTGGCGATTGCCCGTGCACTTGCTATGAATCCCGATATCATGTTGTTTGACGAGCCCACCTCTGCACTCGATCCCGAAATGGTGGGTGAAGTGTTGCAGGTTATGAAGGAGCTCGCTGCTGAGGGTATGACCATGGTGGTGGTGACCCACGAAATGGGCTTTGCTCGTGATGTTGCGGATCGCGTGATCTTTATGTCGGACGGTGTGATCTGCGAGGAAGGCACACCCGACGAGATATTCAATAACCCAAAAGAAGAACGCACCAAAGAATTTTTAAGCTGCGTG
>JAZUAN010000006.1:0-74944 GCA_045638005.1 Acutalibacteraceae bacterium
CATCTTTTTCACCTTTACCGCTTGCGCGAAAAAGGGAGAGCAACAAACAACAGCTACGACGGTAACCACAGTCACGACTGCGAGCACAACTATTATCGGCGGCACCACCACGCTTGAGGGTACCCCCCAAGCGAGTGAGAGCGCTGTGATAAGCGGTGAGACCGCGGCGGCTTCTACAAATACAGATGCCGCCGGCAGCACCGTTCTCGGTCAGACTACCGCCTCAAACACCGCTAATGCGACCGCGGGCAGTGTTGCAGGACAGGCTGCCGGCAGCACCGTTTCTGCTCAAAGTGCCACCATGACGCAGGGAGTAGCATCCACCACCCAGGGGTCTGCCGCCTTAGTTACTACAAGTTCCTCTACCTCCCCCACCACAGTTAGTACTACCGCGCCAAAAACAGATGTGCAAAACCCCAAAAATGCACTTAAAAAGAACAAAGCCTACATCTACCGCACAACAAGCACCGGCAGAGAATTGACCGCTCATTCGCTCAGCTTCACCGATGCTGCTTGTGTATACAATTTTGGTGTTTATAGTTTATACGATGAAAACTGTGATGTTAACAACGCCGTTTACTATGACGGAAAAACCTATTTCGCTACACAAACTCAAAGCGTGAATTTCACCTATGAGCTGAGTGATACCGAAATTATCCTAAAAGAACAAAACAGCGGTGCGATCTCTAAAAAGTTGGTCCTACGTACGGACGGTTTGCTTGTAACCACCTATTCCAACAGAGACAATTTTGCGGTCGGCATGCAATTTGACCCGACCATCGCCTTGCCCGCCGTTTCCCAAAATGTCAATGCCCAAACCGCCACCATGCCCGATCTCGTAGGTCTTACCACCGAAGCCGCCTATGCGGTGCTGGAAAATATGCAAGCACACAATTTCTTTTACGGTATTCTTTCCACTCCCGAGAAAAACACCACCGTTAAAGAAGGTGTCATTATCAGCCAGAACATCCCTGCCGGTCAAAAGCTGCAGGCAGGGCAGGAAAAAGATCTCGAACTGAAATATGCCTCTGCGACCGGTAGCAACTAAAAAAACACCCGCTGACAAGGCGTTCGCCTTATCAGCGGGTGTTGCTTTATCTGCAATTATTCTTCAAAGCCATTAGGGTTCTGAGACTGCCAACGCCATGTATCGCGGCACATATCTTCCAAATTCTTTTCCGCGACCCAACCGAGCTTTTCCTTCGCCTTTTGGGGGTCGGAATAGCAGGTTGCCACATCACCGGGACGGCGGGGCACGATCTTGTAGGGCACCGGCACACCGTTGACCTTTTCAAAGGTCTTAACCAGATCCAGCACGCTGCTGCCGCAGCCGGTGCCAAGGTTAAACACCTCCGCGCCGCTGTTTTTCAATGCATAATCTACCGCCTTGACATGACCTTTCGCGAGATCCACCACGTGTATGTAGTCACGTACGCCGGTACCGTCAGCGGTATCGTAATCGTCACCAAACACCGACAAAAATTCGCGTTTACCGATAGCAACCTGCGACACATACGGCATCAGGTTGTTAGGGATACCATTGGGGTTCTCACCGATGCGACCGCTTTCGTGTGCACCGATGGGATTGAAGTATCTGAGCAGCACAACACTCCACTCTTTATCGGAGACGCAAACATCCTTTAAGATCTCCTCGATGAAGTATTTGGTGCGACCGTAGGGATTGGTGCATTCGCCGGTGCGATAGGTCTCCAACAGCGGAGACGGGTTGGACATGCCGTAAACGGTAGCAGAAGAACTGAAGATCATGCGTTTGCATCCGTATTCCGCCATCACTTCGCACAAGGTCACCGTGCCGGCAATGTTGTTTTCATAATAGGTGAGCGGTTTTTCCACCGATTCACCGACCGCTTTGAGTCCTGCGAAATGGATGACCGCATCAATCGTATTGTTTTTGAATATCTCGCGCAAACCATCTGCGTCGCGGATATCGCATTCATAAAACGGGAATTCCTTACCTGACAACTCCTTCACACGCTCCAACGCAATCGGGTTCGCGTTATAATAATTGTCCAGCACCACGATGTCATAGCCGGCAGCCAACATTTCGATACAGGTATGGGATCCAATAAATCCGCATCCGCCAGTAATAAGTATTGCCATTTTCATCCCTCCAGTGTATAATAAAAGAAATCCTTGTTTTCATTATAACACTTTTCAAACGGATGACAAGGGATTTTTGTCGCATGTATATTAAAAATAAAAGTAAAGGAAGATAAACATGAACACTCAAAAGCCTACTCTCATCATCATGGCAGCCGGTATGGGCAGTCGTTTCGGCGGGTTAAAACAGCTCACCCCTGTGGGTCCCTCCGGCGAACTTATTATTGATTATTCCATCCACGATGCGCTTGCTGCCGGTTTCGGTGATATCGTGTTCGTTATCAAGCACGCTATTGAAGATGCTTTTAAAGAAAATATCGGTAACCGTATCGAAAAATACGCCAAGGTCAGCTATGTGTTCCAAGAATTGGACAAGTTGCCTGAAGGCTTTACCGTGCCGGATGGCAGAGAGAAACCGTGGGGTACGGGACACGCGGTGCTGTGCTGTAAAGATGTTGTAAAGGGCGCTTTCGCTGTCATCAACGCAGACGACTACTACGGCAGAGAAGGCTTCAAACTGCTTGCTGACTTTTTGAACAAGCCGCAGGCGGACAGCAAAAAGCAGCTCGCTATGGCAGGATATATGTTGGAAAACACCCTTACCGAAAACGGATACGTTTCCCGCGGCATTTGTGAGACAGATGCTGACAGCAAGTTGGTTTCCCTTGTGGAACGCACCCACATTGAGATCAAAGACGGCGCACCGATGTATACCGAGGACGACGGTGAGAATTGGGTGCAGCTGCCTGCCGGTTGCCCCGTTTCGATGAACTGCTGGGCATTCCCCGCCGGTTCTCTTGACACATTTGAGCAACTATTTGTAGATTTCCTCAAAGAAAAGGGCAACGAACTCAAATCCGAGTTCTATCTGCCTTACGTGGTCAACCACATGATGGCGACCGGCGAAGCGGACGTCACCGTGCTGACCACCCCCGACAAATGGTACGGCATGACCTACGCCGCCGATCTGCCCGCTGTGCGCGCAGCACTTGCAGATATGGCAAAAGACGGCATTTATGCAGAAAATCTTTGGGACAAATAAGGAGAGGGGCATACATGGCAATCACAAAATCTTCTTTTGAAAAATTGCCCTGCGGTACCGAGGTTATAAAATATACCCTTATCGGCAAAAAACGGACTTACAGTTTCGGTGTTGGATTACGGCTCTACCCTGCAAGCGATCGAATTTGCCGGCAAGGACGTGCTGCTCGGCTATGACAACGCGGCTGATTACGTGCGGGCAGGTGGTTTTTATCTCGGCGCTACCGTCGGACGCTACGCCAACCGTATCGCTGACGGAAAGTAGAATACCATATCACCAAAAACGAAAGAGGTATCAACCAACTGCACGGCGGCGACGTCGGTTTTGACAAAAAGATGTGGGCTATGGAGATCCTCGACGCAGATACCCCCACCCTGAAAGCATCCGCCACCTCTACCGATGGCGAGGAAGGCTTCCCCGGTAATATGGATATTTCGGTCACCTTCTCGGTGACCGACGACAACACCCTGCGTATTGCCTACCACGCTGTTTCGGACAAGGATACCATCGCCAACTTCACCAATCACGCGTATTTTAATCTAAACGGTTATGACAGTGGGGATATTATGGATACCGAGGTGATCATGGACGCGTATGCCTACACCCCCACCAACGAAAATCTTATCCCCACCGGTGAGATCCGTGCTGTGGACGGCACCCCCCCTTTGATATGCGCACCAAAACGACCTGGGGCGCGGTCATCAACAGCGACCATCCTGCTATCCGCGCATGTAGCGGTGTGGATCATAACTTCGTGATCGCCGAAAAAGCGGGTGATCTTCACCGCCAACAGTTTGAAAATGCCATTTGGCAAAGGCGGCCCTATGACCAAGTATCAAGGGTTCTGCATGGAAACACAGTTATTCCCCGATACCCCTAACCATCCGAACTTCCCCTCCTGCGTTGTAAAAGCGGGCGAGGCGTTTGACACCGTCGCGACCTATACTTTCGAAAAATTATGACGGGAATTGACAATTCATATAGAATTATAGTATACTAAAAGGAGAAACCACTATGCGCGTTATTACCGGTACTGCCCGCAACTGTCGATTGGAAACCTTATCGGGAGATGCTACCCGCCCCACCGCGGAACGGGTAAAGGAAGGGTTGTTTTCCGCTATACAGTTTGATCTGCCCGGCAGACGTGTGCTGGATCTTTTTGCCGGCTCCGGTCAGCTTGGCATTGAAGCACTCAGCCGCGGGGCAAGCAGCTGTGTGTTCGTAGATCAAAACAAGGCTGCCACCGAGGTCATTCGTCGCAATCTGCACGCGGCAAAGCTGTCCGAGCAGGCGCAGGTACTGACTGTTGATGCGTTAGGGTTTCTGGCACGCACCAATGATACATTTGATTTGGTACTTTTAGATCCGCCCTATGCTGCGGATTTGTTGGTACCCGCTATCACCGCTGCCGCACAAAAGGTTGCGCCCGGTGGTCTTATTGTATGCGAATACGATGCGGGAACTACAGTGCCGGAAACGGCGGGAGAATTCAAAATATATCGCACCTACCGTTACGGGCGGGTGCATATCACCGTTTATCGCTGAAAGGATTGACTGCATGAAAACCGCTATCTGCCCAGGCAGTTTTGACCCTGTCACCCATGGGCATTTGGATATCATTCACCGCGCGGCTGCACTTTTTGACAAGGTCATTGTGGTGGTGATGACCAACAACGCAAAATCTCCGGTATTCACCAAGGAAGAACGCGTAGAGCTTATCAAACGCTGTATCACCGATCTCCCTAACGTGGAAGTCGAGTTGTTTGATGGTCTGCTTGCCGATTACGTCAAAGAAAAGCAAGCGGTCGCTATCGTCAAGGGACTGCGCGCCATGTCCGACTTTGAATACGAGTTCCAGATGGCACTCACCAACCGCAAGCTATACCCTCAAGCAGAAACGGTGTTTTTGACCACCAAGGCTGAGCACATGTATCTCTCTTCCAGTTTGGTACGTCAGGTCGCAAAGCTCGGTGCGGATATCACAGAATTTGTTCCGGCGTGCATTTTGCCGGATATCATTAAGAAAATCGAAAAAGGAGAATAATTATGGCTGTCAGTATTGAAGAATTACTCGAAAAAATTGACGATATGCTGGATAAAGCATACGTCGTGCCGCTGTCCGGCGGCAAATGTCTCGTAGAGGCGGATGCGCTCCGCGATATTCTTGATGACATCCGCGGCAATCTGCCCGGTGAGATCCAGCAGGCAAGACGCATCGTTGCTGATCGCACCGACATCATCACCACCGCTCGCCAGGAAGCGGAAAGCATTATTCGCACCGCTGAGGAGCGTCAGCGTACGATGGTTTCCCGCGAAGAGGTGGTACTGCAAGCGCAGGCTAAGGCCAACGAGATCCTCACCAAGACCCAAAAGCGTACCAAGGATATGCGCAAGAGCGCGCAGGATTTCACCGAAAATCTGCTGAAAAAGACCGAGGAAACCCTCAGCCAGCAGCTGATCGAAGTGCGTCAGGCAAAACAAGCTGTGCGCACCCCCGCTCAAAAGCTGATGTATGAGGAAGACGGTGCGCAAGGCGCTGAGTAATTAAAAACGGTTTCTAAAAACCGCCTGACAGAGTATTCAAACGAGAAATCATGTTTTCGGCCATGTTTGAACGCTTTGTCAGGCGGTTTTTGTTGCATTATTCCGCATCGCATGCTAAAATAAGGTATATTCATTTTTAGGAGAGTACATCTCATGAATACACACGCAAAACAATTACAGTTCCCAACAGCCATAAAATGGGCAGGTTGTGGCATATTGCTGTTACTGTCATTTTTCGTGCTGTTATATTACATCACCGGCCCTTCGCTCGGATATATCCATTCGGATTGTACCGATTCGTTGCTGTGGTCGCTTGCGAGCCTTGAAAGCGGCAGTGTTCTTGCCGAAGACTTTGAATATGCGGCGCTGTTGCCCTTCGGCTCCTCTCTTTGGACGGTGCCCATCCTTGCTATATTTGGATATTCTGTCACCGCGTATATGTGGAGCATGTCGGTTTTTGTTGTTATATTCATCTTAGCAACTTTTTCATTATTCCGTGCTATGAAATGGCACCTACTTCCCAGCGCCGCAACTACCTTTGCACTATGCATGCTGCTGTCCGGCTCGGAAAAGCTGCGCGAGATCATGTGGGAGCACACCATTTATTACAGTTTGAGCATATTGCTCATCCTTTTATTGCTCAATCTGTGCTTGCGGTTGATACCGCATTTGGACCAATTCAAATATGGATACCCCGACCGCAAGAACAATATCCGTATCATCCTATACAGTTGTCTTTTGATTCTGCTTTGTATAGGGTGCGCTACCGACGGCATGCAGGTGCTGGTAATTTCGGTCGTGCCGGCATTAGGTGCTTGGATTGCCTACACGCTGTTTGATAACAAGAACACATTGTTATCCGGTGCGGCTTTGAAGCGTTATGCGCTTTGCGGTGTGATGCTGTTTGGAGTATGCATCGGTCTTATACTGCTGCGTATTATAACCCTTGGCGGTACCATCAACGCCGGATATGAGAATGCCTATTCCACCTGGTCGGATATGGAGGAATGGAGTAAAAACGCCACCGGTTTCTTACACGGTTACCTGTCACTGTTTGGTGTTGAAATTTCCAGCAATGATGCCATGTTCTCTTTATCCTCTGTGCTGGATATACTCAAAATGCTATGCGCACTCATACTGCTTATCTGCCCCTATCTGTTACTCGTGCGCTATCAAAAAATACAGCACCGTTCTTCTAAAATACTGCTTTGGGCGCATTTGATACTAAGCTTTGTGATCCTTTTCGCCTTTGTTTGCGGAACGCTTTCCTCTGCCAATTGGCGATTGACCCCCTTGCTTGGCAGCAGCATTCTTGCAACCTTGGTGTATGTGCGCGAGTTATTTGGTTCCACCCGTGTTGAAAAACGGATCGCTATCATATTGGCAGCGGTGCTGATATGTGTATCTTTATTAAACGCCTTTGCCATTTGCAGCATGCCGCACGATTACGGCAAAGAGCGCGACCACGCAGTCATCGCGCAAATGTTGGAGGAAAAAGGATACGACTACGGCTACGCTACCTTCTGGAATTCGCATATCACAACCCTCCTCTCGGACAATGCGGTACGCATCATGACCGTAGAAACAATAAACGGAAACTTGGAAAAATATATGTATCAGCACCTGCGCAGTTGGGAATTGGACCGCGAAGGCGAAAGCAGTTTCCTGATGCTGACGCAAAGTGAGTTTGAAGGTATACGGTTCGGTGAATTCTGGACAGAACTCAATGCAAGGTTACCGCTCATTGACGAAATGGAATATAACGGCTATCGCATCTTTGTGTTTGAAGGTAACATCTTCGCTTAATAGAAAAAAGCCTTACCCTGTCGGGTAAGGCTTTTTTATTTGCTTTTATTTATCTTTCTTGCCGAAGTTCAGTTTGCTTTCGGTTCCTTTAAAGATACGCACGATGTTGGAGCGGTGTTTTACGATCACTGATACAACGATAACGGTAATGACAGCAACGCAGAAAGCAACCGCCTCAGGAGAACGTTGATCCACATAGGTGCCGAATACATATACAAGGAACGGTGCCACGAATACAGCCAATACAGAAGCGAGAGACACCATACGGCTAAGTGCCACTACAACGCCGAACACGGTAAGGCAAATGATCGCCACGCGGATATCTAAGATGAGAATAAGACCGCAGGAGGTCATCACGCCTTTGCCACCCTTGAAGCCGAAATACAGCGGATACAGATGCCCAAACACACAGCAAGCACCACCGAGATACCGACCGATGACCTGCAAACTTTCTTCGCTGATCTCTGGTGCGTGGGTCAGCTGCAGATTGACCATCAAAAAGCCTCCGATTAACACTGCAATAATGCTTTTGGCGAGATCACCGACAGTGGTGAAAATTGCGGCTTTTTTGCCGTAATTGCGCAAAACATTGGTAGCACCCGCGTTACCACTGCCCTTTTCACGGACATCTTCATTAAACAAGCATTTCGAAACGATCACAGCACTACTGATGCTACCCAACAAATATGCGATCAATACGGTGAGTAGCAAAGCAAGCCAGCTGTTTTCAAGAGCAATAGGAATAATTTGCAGCATGCGTCTTTTCTCCTTTCTCCGGCGCAAAAGCAATATTACTTCTTGGGATTGTCACCTTTTTCGCGAATGATAAAGCGCACGGGCGTTCCTTCCAAGCCAAAGGTATCGCGAATTTGGTTTTCAAGATACCGTTGATAAGAGAAATGGAACAGCTCTGCCCTATTCACAAAGCACACGAATGTGGGCGGTTTTGTGGAAGGCTGGGTCATATAATATATGCGCAAGCGTTTTCCTTTGTCGGTCGGCGGCTGCACACGTGCAGTGGCTTCTGCCAGCACATCATTGAGCATGCCGGTAGAAATACGCATCGCATTCTGCTGCGCCACAAACTTGATCAGTTCAAAAAGACGCGGCACACGCTGACCCGTTTTTGCGGAAATGAAAATAAACGGCGCATACGGCATAAAGGAGAAATCCACCATGAGTTTTTTGCGCATGGCATCCATGGTTTTGTCGTCCTTTTCAATAGCATCCCACTTATTTACAGCAATAATGCAGGCTTTACCCTGCTCATGTGCGATGCCCGCCACCTTGCTGTCCTGCTCGGTAAAACCTTCTGTGGCATCGATCATGATAACGCACACATCAGCACGGTCTACAGCCATCTGCGCGCGCAGCACGCTGAATTTTTCAATTTCGTCATCAACCTTGCTTTTACGGCGCAATCCCGCAGTATCAATAAACACAAAATCGCCGTATTCATTGCTGATCGCAGTATCGATCGCATCGCGGGTGGTACCCGCAATATCCGACACAATAGATCTCTCCTCTCCCGCAATGCAGTTGATGAGAGATGATTTGCCCGCATTGGGTTTACCGATTACCGCAACACGGATGACATCAGTTTCCTCCTGCTCAGTCTCTTCTGCGGGCAGATATTCCAGCACAGCATCCAAAAGGTCACCTGTACCATGCCCATGTACTGAAGAAACGGCAATGGGGTCACCAAGTCCCAAATTATAGAATTCGTAAAAATCCGCAGGCAAACCACCAAGGTTATCGCATTTATTCACGCAAAGCACCACCGGCTTGCCGGATTTTTTTAACATAACCGCAATTTCCTGATCGGCAGCGGTCATGCCCGATACGATATCGGTCACAAATACGATGACTTGTGCCTGCTCAATGGCAAGCTGCGCCTGACGGCGCATTTGCGCAAGCAGCATATCGTCTGTGCGCGGCTCAATGCCGCCGGTATCCGCGAGCATAAAGGTGTGACCGCACCACTCACAAGCGGCAAAAATGCGGTCACGGGTAACGCCCGGCGTATCCTGTACGATAGACAGCCGTTGCCCGATAAGTTTATTAAAAAGGGTGGATTTTCCGACATTCGGGCGGCCCACCACCGCTACTACAGGACGTGCCATCCGGCATACCCTCCTTTTTACAATAATAAAGCATCTATCAAATCCGCGCCGCTATCCGAAACGAAACGAATCTTTGTGCGCAGTTTTTGTTCCAATTCATTCGGTGTCATATCATCTAAGAAACAATCTCCCTGCTGTCGCAGCATATTATCCGACAGCAACAGATACTCTGCTTCTAACCCTTCCAGCTGTGCTAACAGATCTTGTCCGGTGAGCAAACCTGCAACGGTGATATTCTCACCGAAAAAGCGGTTTTCTATGGAAACGACCTGTACCCGGATATTATCCCACTTTTTTGCGGCTTCGTCAACCAACAACTGTAAAAAAGGTGCGGCTGCCACACCGGTCGCAATGCAAAGTCGGCTACCCGCAGGTGTATCCTCACAATCAGCTAGCGCGTCTTTGAATTCGGAGATAAGCAAAGACAGCATACCGACGCCATTTTCGATCTGAGAAAACTCCTCGTAAAACGCGGCCAAGGGAAGCGGTCTTTCCGCTTTCAAATACCATTCATCCGAAGGATAAAACACACGGGTGCCGTGTTTTTCTAGCATCTTCTCCCCCATCTGCTCCATACGGCGCAGGGTGTCAAGAGACTCTTCTTTTGTAAAGGGGCGCAGCTTTGCGAGCCCATCGCGATATTTGGTAAGACCTACCGGCACGGCGGCAACACTGGTCACCGCGGGATACAGTGCCGCTAAATCCTCCATGCTCTTTTGCAGCGCTTCGCCGTCGTTATATCCGGGGCACAGCACCAGTTGACACTGGATGTTCAGTCCCGCCTCAGCAAAGCGGTACAGCGTTTTCAGTGCGTCACCCGCAAAACGGTTATTCATCATCTCACAGCGCAGGGCAGGATCGGTAGTATGCACCGAGATATTGATGGGACTGATATGCATGTCAATAATACGCTCAATTTCATGCTCGGTGAGATTGGTAAGGGTGATATAGTTGCCAAATAAAAAGGAAAGGCGGCTGTCATCATCCTTGAAATATAAGCTTTCCCGCATCCCCTTCGGCAACTGATCGATAAAGCAGAAAATACAGTTATTACGGCAAGCGCGCTGCTTGTCCATCAGATAGGTCTCAAACTCCAGACCGATATCCGCTTCCTCTGCTTTATGCAGATGTACACGACGGCTTTTACCTGCCACCGTTTCCAACTCGAGGGTCAAACGGCGGTTTTGCAGATGAAAACGATAGTCAAGCACGTCTGCTATCTCTTTTTTATTGATGGAAAGCAGTTTGTCTCCCGGGACAATTTTCTTTTTTGCCGCTATGGAACCGGCAAGTACACCTGTCACTATAACAGCCATTCTGACACCTCCTTTTGGTTTCTTTCGTACATAAAAATAGAGAAGACGACCGCGCGCCTTCTCTACTTTATGTGTTCAACTTAAGCCTCGGACTCAACAACGACAACCTGTCTGCCGTTGTAGTAACCGCAGTTACTGCAGAGACGATGAGCGCGCTTATATTCGCCGCACTGCGGGCATTTCATCAGCGCCGGAGCAGAAAGCTTCCACAAATTGTTGCGTCTCTTGTCGCGACGAGCTTTGGAACTTTTTCTCTTGGGTACCGCCATTTGTCAGCACCTCCTTAGTGCAATTACATATACTTTACTTGATCAACTGTTTTAATACCTCTAAGCGAGGATCAGTGGTGTCCGGTTTACAGCCGCACAGCCCATCATTGAGATTTTTTCCGCAGATGGGACAAAGACCGCGGCAATCCTCTTTGCAAAGATTTTTATACGGCAGTTCCAACAGCATATCGGTCATGATGAGATCTGAAAGATCCAACTGATATTGCTGCAACAGGATAAAGTCGTCGTTTTCATCATTGCTCAGAGTGTCTACCAAGATATGCTCAATCGGCAGCTTGTACACCTTTTCAAAAGGAGTCAAGCAGCGGTCACATTGACCGTGATAACAGAAAGAGATTTCCGCTCGCAGCAAAACGACATCCGCCGAAACGGCTACCGTTCCCTGCACATGTACAGGTGTTTCGAAAGGATAAATCCCACCGAATTCCTCTTTGGAAAAATCCAATTGTGTGTCAATGGGCAGAGAGGTGATCTCCCCCATAAACAGCGGTCGCAGTTGTAAAAGCATAGTACACCTCAAGCGTCACGCATGATATTATAAAGGTTTATAACAGATTTGTCAATAGATTTTTGCAGTTATAAAGCAAAAGATTTTATAACTGCGTTCAAATAACGGCGGAAACAGATGTTTCCGCCGTTATAGCTTGTTTTATGAGAAATCAGATTTCCTCTGCGATATCCGCGATGTGAGCCGGGATCTCGCTCTTATCAGCGGAGACGGACAGAACCATTTTCACATCCAGCTTGCTGAGTTTCTCCACAAACGCCTCAAAAGCCGCCATATCGGAACCGCCGATTTTCAAAGTAGAGTCAACGAAAATATCGGTAATATCATAATTTCCCGCGCACATACCGGCGATAAAGCCATAAAAAGCCTCAAAACCGCAAACGGCGTAATCCGCAGCAGAAACCAAACGCACCTGATGGCTGACGTCATAAGTCAAAGTGTTATCCTTTTCGATAAACACGACGTTACCCTTAGACTGCGCAACAGCAGCATTGCAGAGATCCATCAGCTTTTTGGTCTTGCCGGAACCCTTTTTGCCGAGAATTAAAGTGATCATAATAAAACCTCCCAATATATTCTTAACCGCAGGTGCGGTCATTGGTTTTTTACTGCGCGGACAGTCTTGCCTCCAACGCTTCTTTTTCGCTCTCATAACCCGGTTTGCCGAGCAAAGCGAACATGTTTTTCTTGTAGCTTTCCACGCCGGGTTGGTCAAACGGATTGACGCCGAGCATATAGCCGGACACGGCGCAAGCTTTTTCGAAGAAATAGATGAGATAACCGAGGTTTTCCTCAGTAGCCTCCGGCACGCGGATCACCAAAGAGGGGGTATCACCGTCGGCATGCGCGAGCACGGTGCCTTCAAAAGCCTTCTGGTTAACAAAATCCATGGTTTTGCCGGTAAGGAAGTTGAGACCGTCCACATTCTCAGGATCGTTCTCGATAACCTTTTCGAGCTGCGGCTTGTCAAGCAGCACCACCGTCTCAAATAGAATGTTAGAGCCTTCCTGCACAAACTGACCCAACGAGTGCAGATCGGTCGAGAAGATCGCAGACGCCGGGAACAGACCCTTGCCGTCCTTGCCTTCGCTTTCGCCGAACAACTGCTTCCACCACTCGGACATCATCGCATACTGCGGCTCGTAGCTTACCATCATTTCCACCGCTCTGCCCTTGCGATGCAGAATGCTGCGGGCAGCGGCATATTTGTAACAGTCGTTCTTTTCAAGATCAGTCTCACAAAATTCCGCCTGCGCTTTGCGGGCGCCCGCCATCAAAGCATCAATGTCGCAACCGGCAACAGCGATGGGCAACAGACCCACGGCGGTGAGCACCGAGAAACGACCACCCACATCATCCGGCACAACGAAGGTCTCATAACCTTCGCGGTCGGCGAGCGCTTTCAAGGTGCCTCTCGCTTTGTCAGTGGTCACGTAAATGCGTTTTTTCGCTTCTTCGTGACCGACGGTCTTTTCGAGATAGTCACGGAACACACGGAACGCGATCGCAGGCTCGGTAGTGGTACCGGATTTGGAGATCACGTTGATGGATACGCGGGGACCCTCGCACAGTTCGAGCAGTTCCTGCAACGCGGTGCTGCTGATGCTGTTACCGGCAAAGTATACGTCGGGGGTATCATTTTTCTTAGCGTTATACAGCGGAGATTTCAAAAATTCGATCGCCGCGCGGGCACCCAAGTAGGAGCCGCCGATACCGATCGCAATAAAAATGTCGGTGTCCTCTTTGATACGAGCCGCAGCCGCCTTGATGCGGGCAAACTCTTCTTTATCATAATCGGTGGGCAGATTAACCCAACCCAAAAAGTCGCAGCCGGGACCTTTTCCACCATGCAGCACATCGTGCGCCGTTTTCACAAACGGAGCAATTGCATCATACTCTTTTTGCTCAATAAAAGGAGCAGCGTAGCGCGTTTCAAGTTTCACCGACATTTTACATTCCTCGATTTCTGACAGATTTCGCATCCTATGCAACTATTAGTATAATTCACAGGAGAAAATCTATCAATGGATAGTTGTTGCAAAAGTATGCAACATTCATCCATAACATCATAAAAGTTCCATACTGCACTTGTTTTCTTTGTTGTTTATATCTTATCACATTTTCGGTTAGAATGCAATCGAAAATTGTGAAATTATATAAAAATCATCATTTATTCGGTAAGTGTATACCACAATCGACCTAAAGCGCGCAAAACGGTCATTTTATCCACCTTTCGGACAGTTCGAATGGGAATTTCCGCTATCACTTTGTTATCCAGCGAAACTTTAACCGCGCCCACGATCTGTTCTTTTTCCACCGGTGCTTCCACATTTTCTGCAAGTTCTACCGCGAGTACCACATTCTTTTCCTGCCCTTTTTTGAGCAAAAGCGGTATGGCAGTATCCGCTTTTACCTCCACTTCCCTCTCCATGCCACGCAACACCGGTACCGGTGTAAGCGCCGCCTCATCCGGCACGGGTGTGTATACCGTATAGTTCGCGAAGCCGTAGTCCAGCATAGCTCTCGCACCACCAAAACGTTCGTCGGTCGTTTCACAGCCTAAAATGACCGCGACAAACGCGATACCGTTCCTTTCGGCGGTTGCAGCAAGACAATGTCCCGCCGCACCGGTCGTACCGGTTTTTAACCCAGTAGCACCGGTATAATGTCGCACCAGTTTATTGGTATTAACCAATTGTGAACCGCCGTTCCGCAAGGTATCCATCCAAATAGTGGTATATTTTTGAATATCCTTATGTTTCATCAGCTCACGCGCCATCAAAGCCACGTCATGAGCGGAGGAATACCCCGCATCGTCAAGTCCGCTGCAATCGAGGAATTTGGTATCCTTCATACCAAGCTCCGCGGCGCGTTCATTCATACGGGCAACAAAGTTTTCGATCGTACCGCAAATATGTTCAGCGAGCGCGGCGCAAGCATCGTTGGCAGAAACCACAGCGGCGGCTTTCAGAAGCTCATCCACCGTCATCTGTTCCCCTTCCTCTAACCAGATCTGCGACCCACCCATGGAGGCGGCAGCCGCCGAGCAGGTAACCTTTTCATCAATTTTAATGAGGTCACCTTCCAGTGCTTCCATTGTCAGCAGCAAAGTCATGATCTTGGTGACCGATGCTATGGGGAGTTTTTCGTGAGAATTCTTTTCAAAAAGCACTGTGCCACTTTGCTGCTCCATCAAAACCGCAGACTTGCCGCCGACAGAAAGCGCCGCTTTAGATACGGCCGCCGCGGTGGGTGCCCACACACTTTCGTCCTCCGCGAACGGCGCTGATACCGCGTCGCCCGTGTCATAGATGTACGCTGTTTTTGCCGATACAGCGGGTGTACAGTATAGAAGTATCATCACCATTACACCGCAAAGCATTCGTTTGGCTAACTTTTTCATATTGCATCCCTACCTTCAATCAAAAGGTATGCACAAATCCAAAATAAGAGAACGGCTTTGCAACTATTCGTTGCAAAGCCGTTATTCTCTCAATATTACCATTGCACCTGCCAACGGTGGGAGTATTCCTCTGAATGGTCATCGGTGCCACCCGGCGAAACATAATAGGATGATTTTTGCACCCTTTCGATCAGCAAGCGATCAAACGTCGCCTGATCGAAGGGGATTTTTATTTCTGCGTTTCCCGTCCATGCGGACAGGTATGCCGCATTGCTGATAGTGAGTTCGTTGATACCTTCACAGCCTGGCGCAAGCAACGGTTCTCCATACAAAACGGCACGCGTGAAATTCTGTAATATCCCCGCATGCGCCGTCTCTTTTACATTCGGCACACACTCGATATATTCCTTCGGAATGGTGGGAGCGTTTTCTTTGGAAAAGAAGCACACCTCTCGCTCGGATGCTTGCAGTTTCCACCATTTCATTGTACCGTTTTCTAAAACCAGTTTACCCTTATCCCCCGCAATCTCCAAGCGGTTAGTACCGGGAAATTCACCGGTGGATACGATAAACGTACCGGTAGCGCCATTGGCATACCGTGCAAAAATGGTAACGTCGTCCTCGACCTCAATACGGTGATATTTCGCCACATCACAAAACGCTGTTACAGACGTCGGCATACCGCAGATCCATTGCCATAAATCGAGATTATGCGGTGCTTGGTTTAACAGCGCACCGCCGCCTTCTCCTGCCCAGGTAGCACGCCAACTACCTGAATCATAATAATATTGGGTACGGTACCAATTGGTGATGGTCCAGGCGGTGCGTTTGAGTTCTCCCAGTTGTCCGCTTTGCACGATCTCTCGCGCTTTTGCGAACAAGGAACTTGTTCGCTGGTTGAACATAATACCAAACACTTTACCACTTTGTTTTGCAAGCGCATTTAGTTTTTCCGCTTTGGACACGGTGATATCCACCGGTTTTTCCACCAACACATGGAGACCGGCTTTCAGCGCCGCAGATGCTATATCCGCGTGCAGCGGATGCGGTACAGATACAATCACCGCGTCAACACATCCGCTTGCGAGCATATCCTCGTAGGTTGAAAAGGTGGGTATCCCCCACTTTTGCTCGCAAAATGTGCGACGGCTCTTTACAATATCACAAGCAGCGGCAAGCACCGCTCCTTGAATCTGTCCGCTACCGATACAATTCACATGTGCGGTGCCGATGTTACCGACACCGATCACACCAAATCGTACAGTTTTCATTCCGATCCCACCTTATTTGGTACCACCGTATGTATCCGAAGTATCAACGGTCACCGCTTTGACCACCGTCTTGCGGCGGGAGGTGGCAACTCTCTTCATCAGTTCTTCATAATACAGCTCTTCATCAAAGGGAATGTCAACCGCTTTGCCTGTAAAGCCAGAAAGGTGCATCGCATTGGAAATGGTCAGACCGTTAATGCCTTCGGAACCATGGGCTACGAGCGGCTCACCGCGCAGGATAGCGCCGCCCCAGGCATTGATCACACCGACGTGCTGTTCGTTTTGGCCATCCAGTTCCAGTTCCACCTTGTTGACTTTCGGCGAACCGAACGGTTTTTCATTGGTTTTGGTGAATTCCGGTTCTGATACTTCAAACTCCCAAACCGACAGTTTGTCGCCCTCTGCCACGAGTTTCGCTTTATCCATCTGAATTTCAAAACGGTTGGTACCGCAAGCATCACCGGTAGTGGTGATGAAGGTGCCGGTTGCACCGTTTGCGTATTCTACATAGGTGGTAACGTCATCTTCCACCTCAATATCGTGCCATTTGCCGATATGCAACTGCGAAGAAACCTTCACAGGCATACCGCAGATCCATTGCCACAGATCCAGCTGGTGCGGACATTGGTTAAGCAGCACACCGCCGCCTTCACCGCTCCAGGTTGCACGCCAATCGCCCGAATCGTAGTACGCCTGCGGACGATACCAGTTGGTAATGATCCAGGACACGCGGCGAATCTCACCGTACTCACCCGAATGCACCAGTTCGTGCATTTTGCGGTAGATACAGTTAGTGCGCTGGTTGAACATCATCGCAAACACCACCTGCGGATGCTTTTCCGCCTCAGCGTTCATTTCCTTTACCTGCTTGGTGTACACGCCTGCAGGTTTTTCCACCATCACGTGAATGCCGCGCTGCATACAAGCAATCGCGTATTCGGTATGTTGATAGTGCGGAACTGCCACGATACACGCTTCAATCAAACCGCTGTCCAGCATTTCGATCGCATCCGAGAAAAGATGCAATCCGTCAGGAAGGTCCTTTTTCGCCCATTCCAGACGATCGGGGTTGGTGTCCGCCACTGCAACCAATTCAAAATCGGGGCATTTGCCGTCACGCACGCTTTTCGCGTGGCCGCTGCCCATATTACCGATTCCGATAATACCAAGTTTGATTTTTTCCATAGTATAGTCCTCCTTATTCAAAGCCATTGGCTTTCAGAAATGTATAACTGCGTTTCAAACAATCCAACGGATCCGCGCCGTAGCAATCATCCTGTTCGACCAACATATACTTAGTACCTGCTGCTTCTTCCGCTTTTTGGAACACGCGGTCAAAGTTGATGTTACCATCTCCCACAGGTGCCATTTTGCAGTCGTATACGAAATCTTTCAGATGAATACACGGTACGCGATCTTTCAAAAATTCCAACCACCACGCAAGGTCGCCGCCACCCATCTGCACCCAATAGGTATCAAGGGTGAAACCCAGCAGATCAGCAGGCATACGTTCCGCCACATGGCGTAAAAATACTTTGCCGTCGTATTTGGCAAATTCGTGCGCATGGTTGTGGTACATAAAAAATTTGCCGTTCTCTTTGAGCGTTTTTGCAACAGCACCAGAGGTCATTTCAAACTCTTTAAGACTCGCTTCGCCATTTTCGGGATCAAACACGTTGGAACGAGTCCGACATATTAACAGCCAAACACATCGTGTTCTTTGGCTACCGCTGCCGCATCCGCGATGAGACGCTCACGCGGGATATGGGTCAGCACGCATGAAAGACCGTTTTTATCGAGCTGTTCTTTCAGCCAATTTCGGAACATAGTCACAGGTGCCGGAGATCTGTACTGTTTTATAACCAATATCTGCCACTCGTTTCAGAGTTTCTGCAAAACCTCAGTGGTTTTGCAAAGATCACGCAGGGTATAAAACTGTGCACCGATCTGCATATGTATCACCCTTTACAGCAACGCTTTGAACGCATCACAAGCGGCATCGAACGCGGCCACGTTGCTTTCAAAAACAAACGTTTCGCCCACTTTGCTCTGCTCGCCTTTCTGCTCAAGGTCAGCAAGACCTTTGAATATCTTCAGATGCGGCTCAATAGTAAACTGTTTACCGCCGCGCGCAATAAATTCACGGACAATAGCAGCAACATTGCCGTCGCCTTTTCCCGCAGGCACCACAGAACCGTTCCAAAACGCATCTTTGATATGCATGTACTTGATGTGGTCTTTGAGCAATTCCCACGCTTCCAACGTATCCTGCTTACACTGCACAAAGTTCGCAGGATCAAACACGCCGCAAAGCTGCGGTACGGCATTCAAGACATCTAAGCAACGCTCAGCGTTATCGCCGTAGATGCCTTTTTCGTTTTCATGGCATAAAGCAATGCCGGAGCCTGCCGCCAGATCCACAAATTTGCCCAAGCGTTCGATAACTTCATTTCGGAAATCAGCAGGATCTTTTTCCTTCGGCATAAAGAAGGAAAACAAGCGAATGTTTTCAGCATTCAATATATCCGCGATTTCCAAAGTATGCTTAAACTTTTCAAGATGCGCGGGGAAATCGCCGGTCTCAATATTGATTTTACCAAGCGGCGAACCGATGGACCAGGTGATGAGACCTGCGTCATCCATCTTGCGGCGCACTTCCTTAGCTTCCTCTACCGTCAGATCAGTAATGTTTTTATTGAGCAGATTGCGTACTTCAATACCGTCTAACTCATTACGCTGCATAGCTTTGATCTGTTCATCAAAATTATGGCTTGATTCATCTGCAAAAGCAAAAATTTGAATTTTAGACATTTTAAATCCTCCTTATACGCCGGAATAGGCGGAGAAACCGCCATCAACCGGAATGGTCACACCGGTCACAAAACCGGATTTGGTGTCATCGAGCAGCCACTCCAAGGTGCCGAGCAATTCTTCCGCTTCACCGAAGCGACCCATGGGGGTAGCAGCAAGAATTTTGCCGGTACGGGCGGTAGGAGTGCCATCCTCATTAAAGAGCAGTGCTCTGTTTTGGTTGCTGACAAAGAAGCCGGGTGCGATCGCATTGACACGGATACCTGCTTTGGCGAAATGCACCGCGAGCCAAGAAGTAAAATTGGTCACCGCGGCTTTGGCAGCGGAGTATGCGGGGATTTTGGTCAGCGGACGGTATGCGTTCATGGAGGACACATTCAGTACCGAACACCCCGGGCGACCTAACATATCCGGCATGAACACCTGACTGGGTAATAACACGCCTTTAAGATTGAGGTCAAATACAAAGTCAAAGCCTTTTTCTTCGATATTAAAGAAGGTGAGAAAATCATTAGCAATCTCGTCACCCTCTGCGTATTCTTCGTGCAGAGTGGTGCAACGCGGATTGTTGCCGCCGGCACCATTTACGAGAATGTCACATTTGCCGAAATCGGCAAGCACCTTTTCATGTACCGCTTCAATATCCGCTCTGTCCAGCACATTGCATTTATATGCTTTGGCAACACCGCCGTCAGCGGTGATACGATCCGCCACAGCCTGTGCAGCCTCTTGATTGAGATCCAAGAGCGCTACCTTAGCGCCGATCTTCGCTAAATACTCTGCAAAACCGGAGCACAGCACGCCGCCTGCACCGGTTACTACAATCACTTTATTCACGTCTATCTCCTCTTTCTTATTTAAAATATTCGAGTAACGGCTTCACCTGTGTGATCGCCGTTTCAAAATCCGGACTGAATATCGCTTCTACTGTCAAGCGGGCATCATACCCGCTCGCTTTGAGTGCTTTCGCCCACCCCCTGACCATTTCATCATCCTCGGCGCTAATTGGCACACCGCGAAATGATCGGCAGAAAAGCAACAAGCACCAAGCCTCGTATCTTGCACCTCTTATTTGGTTTTTTCGATACCCTCAAATAAGCCGGCGATGTAGGTCGCACCCAGTGCGCGATCGAAAAGGCCATAACCATAGCGACCGGTCTCACCCCAGATCATACGACCGTGGTCGGGACGCACATAGCCGTCAAAGCCATTGTCGACGAGTGCTTTGGCAATGCCGTACATATTCACCGAACCGCAATCGGTGGGATGACCCACTTCTTCAAACTGACGGTAACCGGTGTGTTTGATGTTACGCAGGTGCAGGAAGTGGATGCGATCGGCAAAGGTCGCCGCCATATCCACCAGATCGTTGTCGGGGTTAGCACCCAGCGAACCGGTACAGAAGGTCAGACCGTTGTTCTTCTCAGGAACGATATCGAGGAAACGCTGCAGGTTTTCTTTGTTGGTGATGATGCGCGGCAGACCGAACATACCCCACGGCGGATCGTCCGGATGGATCGCCATGTTGACACCCGCCTCTTTCGCAACCGGGATAACCGCTTTGAGGAAGGTTTCGAGGTTCTCCCACAGTTTTTCTTCGCCGAGGGCGGCATACTGCTCCAAGAGACCTTTGAGCTGCTCTTTGGTGTAGCTCGCATCCCAACCGGGCAGGGACAGATCACCTTTCAGGGGATCCATCTGCAGGACGGTTTCTTCGTCATACGCCAAGGCGTTGGCGCCGTCTTTTTGCTGATGTTCCAATTCACTGCGCAACCAGTCGAACACCGGCATAAAGTTATAGCAGATGCATTTGACACCCGCTTTGCCGAGGCGGCGGACGTTTTCACAATAGTTTTCAATGAGCTGGGGTGCGTTTTCGTTGCCAAGTTTGATATCCTCTGGTACGGGAACGCTTTCCACCACTTCAAATTCAAGACCGTGTGCAGCGGCATCGTTTTTCACCTTCTCGATGCTTTCCATGCTCCACACGCCACCGGGTGACACGTCATACACCGCGGATACTATACCACTCATCTGTGGAATCTGCGAAATTTTTTCCAAGGTTACGGGATCGCTGTCACCATACCAACGAAAAGTGAGTTTCATACAGTACCTCCAGTTAATTTTTTTACATTTTCATAAGACACACGTTTCACCAACGCTACCGCACTATTTGCATCAAACTCATCTTTTTCCACCCACTCGCCGATGAGAGTACACAGAATACGGCGGAAGTAGTCGTGACGGGCATACGACAAAAAGCTGCGGGAATCGGTCAACATACCAAGGAAGGAACCGATCGCGCTGTTTTCAGCGATGATCTCCATTTCCTCACGGATGCCGCGTTTGTGATCACAGAACCACCAAGCAGCACCGCAACGCACACGCGGAAATGCGCCTGCGATAGAAGCGATCTCAGCGGCATTCGCCTCGTTCAAGGTATACACGATGGTATCCGGAAGACCCCCTGTTTCATTGATGGCATCCAGCATGGTGATAAGATCCTTACCGGAAATGACATCGCCCACGCAGTCAACACCGCAGTCAGCACCATTTTTGCGGAACAGAGCGGAGTTGGCGTTTCTGGACACCGCCAGATGCAACTGCATCACGAGATTATTTTCTCTGTACAGTTCGCCGAGGAACACATACAGATGACCGACTAATGCCAGATACTCTGCATCGGTCACCGTCTCACCTTTCAGTAGTTTACGGAAGGTGGCATCCGCCGCCGCTTCACCTGCAACCTCACCGGGGAAATACGGCATACCGACGTCGGTATATCTACAGCCCTGTTCCACAAAGAAGTTGAGACGGTTTTCCACCGCCGCTTTGAGCGAAGCAAGGTCTAAAACCGCAACGCCGGATACAGCGGACAGTTTCTCCACATATTCCGCATAACCTGCGCGACGCATCAGCAACAGATTATCGGTGCGGAAAGAAGGCAATACGCGAATATCAAAAGACGCATCCTCGCGCAACTTCTGATGCCATTCGAGAGAGTCCACGATATCATCGGTGGTACATACCGCTTCCACGTTGGACAATTTCATCAACTTGCGCGGAGAGAGGTTATTTTCCGCAATGTATGCATTGGCTCTGTTCCAGATATCCTCAGCGGAGGCGGCGGTCAACGCATCCTCAATACCGAAGAACATGGACAGTTCCATGTGTGACCAATGGTACAGCGGATTACCTGCGGCGAATTCGAGCGCTTCGGCATACTTCAAAAACTTATCATGCCAGCTCGCATCACCGGTAATAAAGTACTCATCAATGCCGGCAGTACGCATCAATCTCCACTTATAATGATCGCCGCCCAACCACATCACACCGATATTATCGAACGGCTTGTCCTCGAAGATCTCCTGCGGGGACAGATGACAGTGATAATCCACGATCGGCAGATCCTTGACGCTTGCGTACAAGCTCTCCGCCGTTTGTGTTTCAAGCATGTAATTTTCGACCAAGGTGGTTCCCCCTTTAAAACTGTTTACTATATTGTACAATAAGGTAAGAAAAAAAAAATTGCGAATGTCCGCATAATATATTGCAAATCTTATCTTTTTCTGCTATACTGCTGTTGGGTGATAACAATGGATAATGTATACCGCTATTTGGACAAGGATATTTATTTCATGCATTTCTATGATGCAAAACCGAATCCTACCGATTTCAAATCCCATACACACACACAATGCGAACTCTATTATTTCATTTCGGGCAAGGGAAAATTTCATGTTGAAGGCAGTGAATATCCGCTCAGCAGCGGTGATATTCTCATTATGCGATCCACCGAATCGCACTATGTCGAAATTGATCCGCGTTATCCGTACGAGCGTATCGCCGTTCATTTCGAAGAGGAAATATTACACGATATTGACCCCGATCACAAATTATTGTCGGTGTTTTACGACCGTGAAGCCGGAAAAGAGAACCTGTTCACCGCGGACGATTTCCAAACGGATAATTTTAAGTTGTATCTGCGCAATATGACCTATACCAGCCGCGACCAAAGATTACAGATTTTGACGGGGCTTTTGCCTCTCCTCAACGAATTATATAACGCTTCCCTCAACCGCAGCGATGGTTCCACCCCACCCGAGTCTAATGCCTACCGCATCATTCGATACGTCAACGAGCATTTGTACGAAGAACTCTCACTGGATACCATCTGCAAAGAGTTTTATATCAGCAAGCCGCAACTTTGCCGCATTTTCAAACGTGCAACCGGTTCCACCGTCTGGGAATACGTAACGGTAAAGCGGCTGGTTGCCGCACAGCAATTGATACGTAGCGGTTTCTCGATAGCTGAAGCAGCACGCAAGTGCGGATTTGGAGATTATACCGCTTTTTACCGCGCCTATCGCAAACAGTTTGGGGAAACACCCAAAGCGGCGAACAGCCTCGCCCCTCAATACGACTAATACAAAAAGCTCTTTTCGACACACCGAAAAGAGCTTTTCTTATACCTGCTTACGATATGCAGCGGGCGTACAACCGCAGCGACTTCGAAACCATCTCGAAAAAGACGAAAAGGTTGCAAATCCGCAACGAAAAGCAATCACCGTAACGGGCAGGGACGTTTCTTTCAACAGTTTTTTCGCTTGTTCCAACCGTATATAGGTTATATATTCCGAAAAGGTATATCCCACCTTTTCAGCAAACACCTTGCTGAAATAGGACGGTGTAAGGCAAACGGCAGCCGCGACCTCAGACAAAGTAAGCGGCTCATTATAGTGTACCGAAATATAGCGTACTGCTTCATCCCGTTGCCGAGAATTGCAATCTTATCCTCCCCGCTTTCCTTTATAGTGATGATAGATAGAACTACGAGGAGGGTGTTTGAGTATGCGAAATGTGCAGTGGGACTATGCGCTGTCCCACGGAATAGAGAATTTCACCCTTGGAGATGGTGTTACCGCCTTTGACGCCAACAACTGTTTATTGTCCTACCCCGCAAAGCCGAAGCCCGCATATTACGCCGTGCAATCTGCGTTGCGCCACCGTTTCCGATGCAGTAGAAGTCAGCATTGAAATTAGCGGCGAAGAAACATTCTTACCAGAGTGGGCTTCACTTGACAGATACCACATTTGATGTTGTGGGACCCGTTAAACCGTTTTCACCACTAACATAAACACCAAAAAACGGACTTGTGAATGTTCACAAGTCCGTTTTCTTGTTATTCCGTCATACCTATAAACGCCGCCAAGCTGCCGCGATCGGGTCCCGTCTTGCGATGCGACCAGAAAAGGTCGGAATGGCATCGCGTGCAAAGATCTGTAACTGTAATGTTATCAATCTTTACACCTGCAGACAACAGCACGCGGCGGTTGACCTCCCACAAATCAATATGGTATTTATCACCGCCATCATAAATGAAGCAACCTTCATCGAAAACGTGCATCTTTGAAAACGCTTCGTACACAGGCGTGTCCACCTCAAAACAGCATTTGCCGATGGACGGCGCTATCGCCGCCAAAATATCCGCAGGATCACAACCGTAATCTTTGCACATCCGCTCCACCGTCAAGCGGCCGATCTCTTCCACCGTACCGCGCCAGCCTGCGTGAGAGGCGGCAACCACCCGCTTTTTCGGGTCAGCGAACAACAACGGCACGCAATCCGCGTACTGTGTGCATAGTACGACACCCGGTTCATCGGTGATGAGTCCGTCCACGTCCTTATATCCTGGCAAGGTCTTCCCCTTGCCGCAGTCAGTAGCGGTAACGTTCTCAATATTGACATGGTGTTCCTGTGCGGAAATGACCACACCGTCGGTCGGCACCCCCATTGCACCGCAAATGCGAGCAAAATTCTCGTCCACACGTGCTTTATCATCGCCGCGGGTGTAACTGAGATTCATGGAAGCGTATATCCCCTCGCTCACACCGCCCAACCGGGTGGAAATGCCCGCTTTCAAAAACGGATATGCGTCCATTTGCGGAAAAGAATAGTATATAACACCGTTTTTATCGTGCGCGGTAAGCGCATTTGTTTGCGGTAAATACATAGGTTCAACCTTCTTTCGAATTCGAATAACCTTAATTCAAAGTATAACACAACTCTTAATCATTGGCAAGAATGAAAACAGCCTTCCCCTTTGAAGGGAAGGCTTATTTGTTTTCATAGTGCGATCAAACGCATAAGTAACATAGAGATGACACCGGGCATACCGAACGCAGCACAGCCGAGAATTGTAAACCAGCCAAACCCCAATGATATACCGGTGAAAACCCCCACGATATCCACAGCAGCAATAGCGCAAACACCTTGTATCAACGATGTAAACAATTGACGAATAGGTTTGCCAGTGCGCACCAAAGTAACCAGCACCGCAAGCATCGCCGCACCAACAACTATCCCAACCAAAACCGATAACCAAACGCTCATACTATTCCTCCCACAACGGCACAGAGGAGACCCCTGTCACCCCCGCCTCCTTCGCTTGCCGCAATAAAAAGCGGTATTGTGCGCGCAATGCTTCCATTTCGTAAATGCACGCTTCTATCAGATCGTTGTCACTTTGTATGGAAAATTGGCTTTCCAGCGCCTCCATGCGACAACATACGTCACGGATGGACGCAAGCAGCGGATGCTCCTCTATCCGCGGACGCAGCAGCATATTTTTTAATGTGTTTCCCACAAGGCATCTCCCTTCGACTAGGGTGATAACAGGTTTGGATTGTTCTTGTCACCCTACCAGTATATGGATAGTATGGGACAAATATGCCGCTTTTAAACACAAAAAAGCCGTTCAAAGAACGGCTTTAAGAAAATATTAACCAAAAATACGCGCTTCGAGTTCAGAACAGTTCGCGTGATATACCGGCAAATGATATTCCTGCACAAGAAAAGTTTCCTTTTTGGGCACACGAATAGTAACATCACAGATATCCAACAACTTGCCGCCGCTCTCTCCGGTCAACGCGATCTCCATTTCCAAAATCGCCCCAGCCTCCGGCTTTCACACGGTGGAATGTTTTTTTCTTTCCTTTAAGAAGCGTATAGGCATGACCCCCACCGCCTACCAAAAAACAACGCAAAGCAAATAAAAAATCCCCGCCAAAGCGGGGATTTTTTTATTCATTACAGATTGGAAACGAGCATCGCAACCAACACCAAAACGAAGAACACAATGGCGATCCATTTGGTCCATTTGGCGAGGAACGCGTTGAAGGTCTTTGCTCTGCCTTTTTCCATGAAGGAATCGGCTGCACCCGAGATAACACCCATGTGTGCCTCGTGGCCTTCCTGCAACAGAATGATCGCAATGATCAAAATAGCTAAAACGATCAGCACGATGCCGGAAATGATTTCTAAAGCGCCCATATTTTTTACCTCCAAAGGATTAGTATCATTACAATTGCAAATCATTATAACATGTACTTGCAGAAAATGCAATGAAAATTTTTATAACATGCATATTTTTTTGAAAACAACACATTCTAGTGATGACAACGGCTACAAAGTGCGTTTGCGTAACCGCTGTCGATAAGCCGTTATCGATTGCTCCTCTGCTTTCGACAGCGGCTTATTCTTATTCCAGCGTCAGTTGTTCGCCGAAATCTTCAGCCAGCGGCATAGCACCCGCAGCAGGCAGGTTTTTGGTACGATAGCGGTTTTCCTTATTGAGCAAACCGGACGTATACCGCTCAACCGATTGCAGGGTGTGCTTTCCTTTGAGGGTCATCGCCTGCACACCGATAGTGGAACGGGTGGTCTTCATCTGAATAGCGCCGGTATGCACCAAAAGGCGGCGACCCGAGGTGGCTGTAAGCAACACCTCGCCGTCCTCCTCCATGTGCAGCATGGCAACAACAGGATTTTTATCGCTGTATGCACCGATCAGCTTGCGGCGATTGTTTTTAGTCATATAGGCGGACAGCTCCACCTTGGCGATCTTGCCGTTTTCAAAGCAGAAAAGCATAAAGCCTTTATAATCTGCTGTGACCGCCATATATCTCGCGTTTTCGCCTGCATCAAACTTCAGTTTGGATGCAACGAAATCGCCCATGGCACTCGCCTTGGTATCGCCAAATTCAGCGGCCTTCGCCTTGTAAACAGACGCTTTATCCGAGAAGAACAACAGGTTCATGCGGTTGGTGGTCTCCACCGCCGCAATGACCTCGTCTCCTTCTTTTAGCTTATGCTCACTACTCATACGCAGTGAAGCAGGGGTAATCTTCTTGAAGTAGCCTTCACGAGTGAAGAACAGCGTGCAAGGATAATCCGGCACCTCTTCTTCCTCTTCTTCAGCCGCCTGTTGAATTTCACTCATATACAGAAGCGGTGATTTGCGCGGCGCGCCGTATTTCTTGGAAATCTCTTCCAGTTCCTTGATGATGATACGGCGCACCTTACTTGCATGCGCTAAGATATCCTCCATCTCGGCAATAGCTTTTTCGAGATCCTCCATTTCGGCGGTGCGTTTCAAGATGTATTCGCGATTCAAGTGGCGCAGTTTGATCTCCGCAACATACTCCGCCTGAATCTTATCAATACCGAAGCCGATCATCAAATTGGGGATAACTTCCGACTCCTCCTCGGTATTACGCACAATAGAAATCGCCTTATCAATGTCCAGCAGGATCTTGGACAGACCTTTTAAGAGATGCAGCTTGTCCTTGGCCTTCGCCAAATCGTAGTAGGTACGACGGCGGACACACTCCATACGGAACGCGATCCACTCTTCCAAAATGGGTTTCACACCCAGCACCTGCGGCACACCGCCGATGAGCACGTTAAAGTTGCATGCAAAGCTGTCCTCCAAGGGGGTCAGCGCATACAAACGGTTCATCAGTTTATCGGGGTCGGTCCCGCGTTTTAAGTCGATGGTGATTTTAAGACCTTGCAAACCGATCTCATTGCGCACGTCGGAAATCTCGCGAATCTTGCCCGCTTTGACCAGCTCGATCATTTTAGAAATGATGGCTTCCACGGTGGTGGTATACGGAATTTCGGTGATATCAATACAGTTTGCAGATTTATCGTAGGTATATACCGCGCGCACCTTCACCGAGCCTCTGCCGGTCTCGTACATTTTCTCCATATCCTCGCGGTTATAGAGAATCCGACCGCCGCCGGGGAAATCAGGTGCGAGCAGGGTATCCGCTACCACATGCTCCTTGTCCTTCATCATGGCGATAGTGGTCTCGCAAACCTCTTTCAGGTTGAAGGAACAAATATTACTCGCCATACCAACGGCAATACCCATATTATTATTCACAAGAATGGACGGGAAGGTCACCGGCAACAGGGTCGGCTCTTTGGTAGAAGCATCGTAGTTGTCGACGAAATCCACCGTTTCCTTGTCGATGTCATGGAATAGTTCTGCCGCGATGGGCTCTAACTTCGCCTCGGTATAACGGGATGCTGCATATTCCATATCGCTGGAATACGCACGACCAAAGTTACCTTTGGAGTCTACATACGGATGTAAAAGAGACTGGTTACCCTTGGAAAGGCGCACCATCGTCTCGTAAATCGCCGCATCACCGTGAGGGTTGAGTTTCATGGTCGCGCCGACGATATTGGCGGATTTCACACGCGCCCCGCTTAACAAATTCATTTTATACATCGTATATAACAGTTTCCGATGAGACGGTTTGAAGCCGTCAATCTCTGGAATGGCGCGGGACATAATAACGCTCATCGCGTACGGCATATAGTTAATGCGCAGGGTATCGGTAATGGCTTGCGTTTCCACCACACCCGCACCTGCGATATGTGCGTTTTCAGGCAGTTTGTCCACCGTGTTGGCAGACGGTTTTGCTTTCTTAGCCATGGCTTCCTCCAAAATCAAAAATTCAAATGTCTTAGCTCAAATCCAGCATGTCGAGATATTCGGCACCGTGATCGGCAATGTATTCTTTACGCCCGCTCAAATTGTCGCCGAGCAGGATATCAAACATCTCGGCAGTCGCTTCTGCCTCGGCGGGATCCACCCGCACCAAGCGTCTCGTCGCAGGATTCATGGTGGTGAGCGACATCATTTCGGGATCGTTTTCACCAAGACCTTTGGAGCGCTGAATGGTATATTTCTTATCCCCTATCTCTGCCAGAATATCCGCTTTTTCAGCATCATTATAGGCGAAATAGGTATCATCTTTACACGTGATCTCGTAAAGCGGCGTTTCCGCGATAAACACGCGCCCTGTATTGATGAGGGTCGGGGTCAAGCGGTACAGCATGGTTAAAATCAGCGTACGGATTTGGAAGCCGTCCACGTCAGCATCGGTACAGATAATGACTTTATTAAACCGCAACAGATTGAGATCAAAGGTGACCATTTCCTTATTGGAATTTTTTACCTCTACACCGCAGCCAAGCACCTTAATAAGGTCGGTGATAATCTCGCTTTTAAATATCTTGGAATATTCAGATTTGAGACAGTTGAGGATCTTACCGCGCACAGGGATGATCGCCTGGAAATCGGGGTTACGCGCCTGCACGCAAGCGCCCATAGCGGATTTACCCTCCACGATGAACAGTTCGCGTTCAGACACATCACGGCTGCGGCAATCCACAAAGGTTTCCACGCGAGAAGTCAGGTCGTTGCCGGACTGCAACGTCTTTTTGAGATTGAGGCGCGCGGTTTCGGCTTTTTCACGGCTGCGTTTATTGATGAGGATTTGCTCGGTCATCTTATCCGCTTCCGCTTTGTTCTCTAAGAAGAACACTTCCAGGTTATGCCGCAAAAATTCGGTCATTGCCTCCTGGATAAACTTGTTGGTGATAGCTTTTTTGGTCTGGTTCTCATAAGAGGTCTGCGTAGAAAAGGAAGAAGAAACCAACAAAAGACAATCCTGCACATCCTGGTAACTGATCTTGCTCTCATTCTTCAAATACTTACCATTTTGGCGCAAATAGGCATCCACCTGCGATACAAACGCGGAACGCACCGCTTTTTCAGGGGAACCGCCATGCTCCAGCCAGCTGGAATTGTGGTAGTATTCCTGCATAGTGATCTTATTGGAGATACACATAGCAACATTGAGTTTCACTTTATAATCCGGCTTGTCAGCGCGGTCACGTCCCTGCCGCTCCGCGGTCCAGTACTGCACACCGGTTAAAGTGTCAGTGCCGGCAACCTCCGTGAGGTAATCCACAATGCCGTTTTCATATACAAATTCCTGCGTTTCAAAGCCTTTATCCTTTTGCACTTTCAGCACAAAGCGCAGGTTGTTATTGACAATCGCT
This sequence comes from Acutalibacteraceae bacterium, assembly GCA_045638005.1. Taxonomy (GTDB): domain Bacteria; phylum Bacillota; class Clostridia; order Oscillospirales; family Acutalibacteraceae; genus URNF01. Next base: position 30,439 of record JAZUAN010000006.1, read on the forward strand.
TGGCGGCGCATGATGTCCTGATAATATTCGACAGGGATATTGATATCGGTAAACACCTCTAAATCCGGTTTCCAACGAATAGTGGTACCGGTATCACGCTTGGTATACGGTTCTTTTTGAAGGCCGCCGACATTCTCACCTTTTTCAAAATGCAATGTGTATTTAAATCCGTCACGGCGCACCTCCACGTCCATATATTCGGAGGAATACTGGGTAGCGCAAGCGCCAAGACCGTTCAAGCCCAGTGAAAACTCGTAGTTTTCCGCGGCATTGGTATTATATTTACCACCGGCGTACATTTCGCAGAAAATGAGTTCCCAGTTATAACGATCCTCTTTGGGGTTATAGTCTACCGGGATACCGCGGCCAAAGTCCTGCACCTCAATAGAGCCGTCGGCAAAGCAGGTGGTGATAATATGATCGCCATGCCCTTCACGCGCTTCGTCGATAGAGTTAGAAAGGATCTCAAAAACCGCATGCTGACAGCCTTCCAAACCGTCAGATCCAAAAATAACCGCCGGGCGTTTTCTCACGCGCTCGGCGCCTTTTAATGATGTAATACTTTCGTTACCGTAACTCTGTTTCTTCTGTGCCATTCTTTTTCATCCATTCTTTTAATTTCAAAAATTATACTACCTTTTATTCTAACCCGAAATAAGGAATTAGTCAAGTAAGCATTTATGATGTCCCACCTTGATGCTTTCATAATAAAACCTCGCGCTTTTCACTTGACAAATCGGGCAGAATGTTTTATGATAAGGAACGTTGAAAAACAAATGCCGCTGTGGTGGAATCGGCAGACACAGGGGACTTAAAATCCCCCGGTAGCGATACCGTACCGGTTCAAGTCCGGTCAGCGGCACCATGTAAAAAGAGATGGGCTTTATGCCCATCTCTTTTTACATTTTGTCACTTAATGGATGCAGGACCCGAATACTGTGCGCAGTGCGCACAGTATTCACAAGGGAGTTGCGTGTATCTACTGTCACATAGCACCTGCTCTCTCGCAACTCCGGTTCAAGTCCGGTTGTTTTTTCTTATCACTTAATGGATGCAGGAGCTGAAAACCTTGCCACGCAAGGTTTTCCAAAATTCATCTGCTCGCCGACATAATCTCTTCACGGTGACGTTCCGCCACCTTAATGACAAACAACATCACCACGGTAGTCACCAACATAACCGACGCGCCGAGAATAAACGCGGGAACATAACTGCCTGTCAGGTCGAATAGCGCATGCATCATGGGGGATCCCAGCGCCATGCCTGCCGCAGCAAAGCTGGATGATGAAGGTTTGTTTCGCGTAGCTTCTCGCCTTCATATAATTGCCGTAGTCGAGGAACAATTCAAACGGATTGGTAGCAAATGCCACGTCACCCAAGCGGACGATATGTACTTCGGTGGGCATCGTCTCTTGGTTTTGCTGTTGACGATACCGCAAAATGGTACCGAGGTGCACGTGCATAGCGGCGGTATCTTTGTAGTTGAATTCGTCCTTGTCCTTGTTTTTGTCAATGTAGTATTCCAGTTCGCGTACCGCGTGGTTATATTCGGTAATGGTCGCTTTTCCGAGCGGAAGCTGTAAGATCATCACCTTATGCTCAAACGGTGCATCCGCCTTAATCTCGGTAATCTCATCGTAAAGAGCGATGATCTCATTCGCAATTCTTCTGCCCGCCAAGCGACAGCCGGACAGATCAAACATAGGGGGGTCTGCCACCCGCTCTATATAATTGTCGCGGGTGATGTTGGGATCGTTAATAGGCGTTTCGGGATTGACCCAACGCACAAGATCGCGGGGGCACTGGTCACCACCCGCGCCGCCAAGAGCCAAAAGGTAGATATGGTCACCGAACTGACGGCGGATATATTCTTTCACCTTGCCCCAGTAATCAGAGGAAATGAAACTTCTATGCCCCAAAATCTGGGAGGGACAAGCAATATTGGCGACCACACCGGTCAAGTTCTTGTTTGAATCAAACATGTAGAGAAGTTCTACACCCGAATCGTTGCCGCCTTCCAAAGAGACAAAATTCGCAGTGTTGGTATCACCCCACATCTGTGCGCTACCGTCATCGTAGGACACGCGACGGCAAAAGCCTACCACTGCTCGGCCGAACGCGTTGGCGTACATTGCCTCTGCGCGGTTGTCCCATGCTTGTTTCGCGGCAAGAGAGATGCGATCAGCAAGCCATTCAATTGCCTCATCACCCGACAGAATGCTGTCATCGTTTTTTACAAGCGGCGTATACTGCTTTTCGGGAGGCAAAAACTCATTGAGCGTGCGGCTGGCAGGGGACAAGCCACCTGCCGTATTGGTATGTTTAATGGAAGTATGCGTATGGGTCGCGCTGAGGATAAGGTTTTTAGGGCGCACCTCATTGTTCATTGCAGCAAACTTTTTGCGGGTGCGTTCGATGAGATCACCAAAAAAGCCGCCCAGATCACAAGAAACAAAATCGCGTTCTTTCCTTCTGATTCCACCGCCATAGCGGTAGCGGTGATATCCGATTTGACATATTCGGCGATACGCTCATAAAACTGGCCTGCCAAAGTCACCTTTTTATTCGGCACCAGACTCACTTCCGACCAACCGACGGAAAATTTACCCATAAATATATCCCCTCTTATTTTTCACTTTTCCTATATTCTATCACCACGTGCTTTCGCGTGCAACATGACTGACACCGAAACTTTTTCGATTTAACTTGACCTTTTTCGGGATTAGTTTATAATGTTTAATGAAGGTGGTGGACAGTATGACCATGCGCGAACTGGCGAAGCTCGCAAACGTTTCCGTTTCCGCGGTAAGCAAGGCATTTCACGGGGCGAATGACATTAGCGAGGAGACACGACAGCATATTTTTGCGGTCGCCAAGCTATACGGCTGCTACGGGAATTTTTTTAAGGGGAAATACCCAAAACCCGTCATCGCCATCGTGTGCCAGGAACTGAAAAGTAACTTCTACTCTGTTTACGTAGAAAACTGCAACAGATCATCGAGGAGCAGGGCGGTATTCCGCTGGTGCTTTCCTATAACTTCGATCAAGCGACACAAGCAGAGCTGCTCGAATACTTTTCCGCCTATCTGCAAGTGGATGGCATCATCGTATTTGTCCTCAAAAACATCTTAAAAAAAGGCTTCAATACGCCTATCGTCTCTCTGCTCGCCTCTAAGGACGAAATGGTAGATACCGTTGCTGTGGACATTGTACCCGCAGTAAATGATGCAGTGAGCAGACTACGTAAACTCGGTCATCACCACATTGCGATCGCGGCCGAAAAACGCACTCACAGCCGACTGCGACATTTCGTCGAAGCACTCGGCCTTTCAGATGAAGATACCGCCGTTTTTGTTTCGGAAAACCGGTTTGCGCAAGCGGGCACCGATTGCGCAAAGCAGATTTTGGCTTCTCCTGTCCCCTACACCGCTGTGCTGTGTACATACGATAATATTGCGCTTGGGCTCATCAAACATTTTACCGAACAAGGTTATAAGGTGCCGGACGATTTTTCAGTGATCGGTATCAATAATATCCCATTTTCGCAGTATGCTGAGCCGTCTCTTTCCACTATTGACGAGCATATTGACGAGGTGTGCTATGCCGCGTGGGAATTACTCAACAAAAAGATGAAAAACATCTATTATCGTCCCCCGCAACCTATTTCTTTTGACGGTACGCTTTTACTACGCGAGTCGGTCAGCAAAGCAAGAAATACATAAAAGATTGAATTTTTGCGATATAATGCGTTAAAAAGCCGCGGTACACGCCAGTGACAAGCGGTGCGCAGAATGGTACAATTTACCTATGAATATACTAAAATGGCTTTCAAAGAACACCGCCGATCTAAAGGGAAAAACGGTAGCCATCACCGGCTCTACCGGTGGATTAGGCACTGAAATATGCCGCTACTTGGCAGAGCTAAACGCTTCACTTCTCCTCTTAGACCGTAATATGGAACGTTCCAGCGCGCTGGCAGATACGCTGCGCGTGCAATTTCCTCATGTGCAAATTGCGCATATCTGCGTGGATATGTCGGATATCAAAACGGTAAAAGCAGCGTGTGAGCAACTGAAAACCCTCTCCGTCGATATTCTCATCCACAATGCGGGTGCTTACAGCATCCCGCGTTACATCTGCGACACGGGACTCGACAACGTGTTTCAGATCAATTTTGCGTCCCCATATTACATCACCAAAGAACTGTTGCCGCAGTTGCGCAAACGGCACGGCAAGGTGGTTGTGGTGGGCAGCATTGCGCACAACTATTCTAAAACCGACGCAAACGACATCGACTTTTCTACCCGCAAAGCATCTCACTTAGCATACGGAAACGCAAAACGCTATTTGATGTTTGCCATGTACGAGCTTTTTAAAGTTGAGACGGAGGTATCTCTCGCAGTCCCCCATCCCGGTATCACCTTTACCAACATTACCAATCATTACCCAAAACTCATTTTTGCAATCATCAAGCACCCCATGAAAATCATCTTCATGAAACCGCGCATAGCGGCGTTGTGTATTGTGCACGGCGTGTTTGAAAGCTGTGCATATCACGAGTGGATTGGACCGAGACTATTCGATGTATGGGGGTTGCCGCAGAAACGCACCCTAACCACCTGTACTGCCGTCGAAAGCGTACAAATACACGCAAACGCGGAAAAAATATACCATAAGATAAAGGAGTGACAGTATGGATAGAAAGTGGATAAAGCGCTGTATTCGTGCTGTCAGTGCACCACTTTACAAATTACGCCGTCACACGGCACCGGAAGCAGAAATCATCTCTGTAAAGTTAAACAACTTGCCGGATGCATTTCGCGACTACCGCATAGCAGTGGTATCCGACCTACATCTACCGGATTGCATATCCACACCGGCACAGATTATTACGGCGTTAAAAGCCGCTTCTCCCGATTGTATTTTGGTAGCGGGCGACCTGACCAACCGTTACAATATCGTAGATACTGCAAAACTGCAAAACTTTCTAAAAGCGATTGCTGCGATCGCGCCATGTTACGCAATTGCCGGCAATCACGAACGCGCGCCCGAAAGATTGCACGCATACCGCAAAATACTGCAAGCAGCGGATATTCCCCTGCTTTGTGAGGATTTTGCTCTGTTGGAAAAGCACAGGCAAGGTATTGCCCTTTACGGTGTATGCGATCCGCATTTGCCGCTCCCCAAAGCCGTCCCATCCCCCGCCATTCTTTTGATCCACTATCCGCACCGCGCTGCGCGAGCTGCTCACAGCGGTTTTGCGCTTGCCGTTAGCGGGCATGCGCATGGCGGACAGATTCGTTTGGGTAAACTGGGGATATATGCACCGGGGCAAGGCTTTTTTGCGAAGTATGTCAGCGGTCTATACAAGGTCGGCGACCTACAAATAGTGGTCAGCCGCGGATTGGGTGACAGTTCCTTGCCTATCCGCTTTCAAAACCGCCCGCACCTGCCCATCATCGTGCTGCAAGCCGCTGATCCCATATAATGTATATTATTTTAAAAATATTACAATTTTCTATTGACAATATCGCCTTTTTCGGCGTATAATGACGAATATATTTTTGAATTTTTTGTTAAGGAGCAGGAAAAGCATGTATACGATGTATTCGTCTATGTCTAAGAAAACTGCCGATATGACGGCGGCTTCTTCTTCCTGCGCCCAAATTGCGTGAGCATCGCTGTATTTGCGATGCTCTTTTATTGTATTTTACAGCAAAAGCTGTGAAAATAATATTTCAAAAGGAGAGTTTCCCCATGAAAAAGTTTGCAAGAATTGCTGCTCTGTGTCTGGCGCTCATGATGCTCGTGTCCGCCTTCGCAGGCTGCGGCGAAAAAGAAGCTGAGCAGTTCTTCATTGGCGCTACCGGTCCCCTGACCGGCGATGCATCCTCTTACGGTAACTCCGTAAACAACGGTGCTATGCTCGCCATCGAAGAAATCAATGCTGCCGGCGGTCTCAATGGCATCACCTTCAAGTTCGAAATGAAGGATGACAAAGCCACCGCAGAAGATGCTGCCACCGGTTATGACAGCCTGATGGATGCCGGTATGCAGATCTCCATCGGTAGTGTTACCTCCGGCTCCTGCGAGTCCTTCGCTTCCAAGTCGGCGGAAGACAACCTGTTCTTCATCACCCCCTCCGCTTCTGCTGCCAACGTCATCGAAAACCGTCCCAACGCTTTCCGCGTTTGCTTCGGCGATCCTGACCAGGGCACCCTCGCGGTGGATGAGCTGGTTAAGGCCGGCTACAAAAAGATCGGCGCTATCTATGATACCAGTGATACATATTCCAGCGGTATCTATGCTGCGTTCGACGCTGAGATGAAATCTCGCGGTATCGCGTATACCACCCAGACCTTCGACAAGGAGAACAACAAAGACTTCTCCACCCAGATCGATGCTCTCAAAGATTGCGACGTTATCTTCCTGCCCATCTACTACACCGAGGCCGGCCTGATTGCTAAGACCTGTGTAGCCAAGGGCTGCAGCGCCGTTCTCTTCGGCTGCGACGGTCTTGATGGTGTTGCGGATCAGATCGATGATACCGTTACCAACAAGGTCTCCTACATCACTCCCTTTGACGTGAACAGCACTGATGCTGTGCCGAAGGCCTTTGTTGAAGCTTACAAAGCGAAATACAACAATGAGGCTCCCGATCAGTTCGCTGCTGACGGCTATGATGCTATCTATGCCATCTACGAGGCTATGAAAGTTGCCGGCATCGACGATACTTCCATCGAGCCCAGCGACCTTTGCGAAAAAGTCAAAGCCGCTATCACCGACGCTTCCTTCAAACTGGACGGCGCTACCGGCGAGATGTCTTGGGATGCTTCCGGTGCTTGCACCAAGGTTCCCCAGATTGTTGAAGTCAACTGAGTAATGACTGGTGCGTCTGACCGAGAGGAAACTCTCGGTCAGACCATTGTCTTTTTAAGGTGACGCGAGTAATCCGAACCTGCCTCAAAGCGGCATATTTCGGCGCTTTGAGGTCGAAGATTTTAAGAAGAGCGGATTTCTCGGTCAAGCAAGGCAAAAACACAGCCAATACTCCCGTATTGGCGAGTATTCTAACGACGGGTGAGCGAAAATCCGCCTTCTTAAAACAGGCTCGGATTACTCGCGTCACCTTAGCGTGTTGAAATTCCCCTGAAACCGCAAGGAGAACAAATCATGAGTACGATTTTGAACGGTTTGAGCCTCGGCGCTATCTATGCATTGATCGCGCTCGGCTATACCATGGTGTACGGCATTGCGAAAATGCTGAACTTCGCGCACGGCGATATCATCATGGTCGGCGCATACGCCATCCTCACCACACTTACTTTGAGCGGCAATTTGATCGTTGCGATCATTGTTGCTATTGTTATCTGCTCGCTTATGGGTATCGTTATTGAAAAACTTGCCTATAAGCCGCTGCGCAGTGCTTCCCCGCTTGCTGTGCTGATCACCGCTATCGGTGTCAGTTATTTCTTGCAGGGCGTCGCTCAGCTGATTTACGGCTCTAAGTCGCAGCCTGTTACGCTGCCCTCTTTCGGCAGCATCCAAATTGGAAAATTACAGATCGGAGTTAATACGGTCATCACACTGGTTGTCGGTGCGTTGATCATGGTCGCTCTGACTGTTTTCGTTAAGAAGACCCGCACCGGTCGCGCTATGCTCGCTGTTTCCGAGGATAAGGGCGCCGCACAGCTTATGGGTGTCAATGTCAACCGGATCATTATGATCACCTTTGCCATCGGCTCCGCATTGGCGGCTTGTGCAAGTATCTTCTATTTGATGCAGATCCCCTCGGTCAGCCCCACCCTCGGCGCTATGCCCGGCATCAAGGCCTTTGCCGCTGCTGTTATCGGCGGTATCGGCTCTATTCCCGGTGCTATGATCGGCGGCGTGTTGCTCGGCTTGGTGGAAAAGATCTGCTCCGGCATTCCGGTTATCAGCCCGTATACCACCGCTATCGAGTTCAGCCTTTTGATCCTCATCCTTTTGGTGAAGCCCATCGGCTTACTCGGTAAGAGAAGAAGAGAGAAGGTGTGATGAATATGGGAAAATTGGAAAATAAGCGTTTCTCCTCTTTCAATATCAAGCATCACATCAACTGGATGGCAGTTGCCGTCTTCCTCGTTTTGATGATCGTTATGAGCGGTGCAGGTTTACTGCCCCGCGCTATCGTTAACCTGCTTACCCGTGTAGCTTACAGCATCATTCTTGCTGTTTCGCTCAATTTGGTGGTTGGTTTCTTGGGCGAGTTGAGCCTCGGTCATGCCGGCTTTATGTGTGTCGGCGCTTATATCGGCTGTTATACCGCCAACTATCTGCACACCGTTATCAACAGCCCGCTGCTGGTACTGATCATCACCATGCTGCTCGGCGGTGTGGTTGCTGCCGTCTTTGGCTTTGTCATCGGACTGCCGGCATTGCGCCTCAAAGGTGACTATCTCGCGATCGCAACACTCGCTTTCGGCGAGATCGTACGTAACGTATTCAAAAACCTGCCGTATTTCGGCGGCGCGCTCGGTTTGAGCACCAAAACCTTTAAGGCATCCGAACTGTTCATTGTAGCGTTTATTGTGGTGCTGATTGTGCTGATCCTGCTGCAAAATCTTATTCGCAGCAAGCACGGACGTGCTATCACCTCTATCCGTGATAACGAGATCGCCGCAAAGGCAATGGGTATCAACGTGACCTATTACAAACTGTTCGTGTTTGTTATCGCCGCATTCTTCGCAGGTGTGGCGGGCGTGCTGTACGGTCATCAGAATACCCCTGTGTTATATTCTTTCTTCTCCTACAACTATTCGATCGAGATCCTTGTTATGGTTGTGCTCGGCGGTATGGGTAATATCTCCGGCTCCATCATCGCAGCCGCCCTTATCACCTACGTCAACTTTGTTCTGCAAAGCGAGCTGTCCGGTGATCTCGCGGCACTCAAGCTGCTTATCTATGCGATCATCCTCATTGCGGCTGTGTTGTTCAACAACGCGCCTATCTTCCGTCCGCTGAAAGAAAAAATGGACTTTAGCAAATTGTTTGCCAAATCGCAGACGCCCGGTAAAATCAAGGATGACGATGCTGAATGGGATCGTATTACTACCAAGATCCGCATGGACGAGTTGCTGTCTTTGGATTTACAGCCGGACGCAGCAACCACCCCCGACAAGCCCAAGAAGGAGGGAAAATAAATGTCTGACGTCATTTTAAGAACCGAGAATCTCGGTATCTCCTTCGGCGGTCTGCACGCGGTGCAGGATCTCAATTTAGAGATTCGTAAAAAGCAGTTATACGGTCTCGTCGGTCCCAACGGTGCCGGCAAAACCACTGTTTTTAACATGCTCACCGGCGTTTACACTCCCACCACCGGTAAATTCTATCTGGATGGTGAGGATCTCACCGGTAAATCGCAGGAGAACATCAACCACAAAGGTATTGCAAGAACCTTCCAGAACATCCGACTGTTCAACAACATGAGCGTGATCCGCAACGTGCTTGTAGGTCTGCACAATCAGCCGGAATTCAAATGTAATCCGTTCACCAGCATGTTCCGCCTGCCGAAATACTTCAGCACCGAAAAGAAAATGCGCGAACGTGCCAAAGAGATACTGCGCATCTTCGACCTCGAAGAGGAACGAAACAATCTCTCTTGCAACCTGCCTTACGGTAAACAGAGAAAGCTGGAGATTGCCCGCGCCCTCGCGACCAATCCCAAGCTGTTACTGTTGGATGAACCCGCTGCCGGTATGAACCCGCACGAAACGGAAGATCTGATGAACATCATCCGATATATCCGCGACAATTTCGACATGACCATCCTGCTCATTGAGCACGATATGAAATTCGTGTCCGGTCTTTGCGATGAGATCACGGTGCTCAATTTTGGCACCGTGTTGGCGCAAGGTGATACGAAAGAAGCGCTCAATGACCCCGAGGTCATCAAGGCATACATCGGAGGGTAAAACAATGGCATTATTAGAAGTAAAGGATCTCACCGTTTTCTACGGCGTTATCCAAGCCCTAAAGGGTATCAGCTTTGAAGTAAACGAGGGTGAGATCGTCACCCTTATCGGTGCCAACGGTGCCGGTAAAACTACCACCATGCAGAGCATCATGGGACTTATTCCCGCGAAAGCCGGTACTGTTACCTATAACGGTACCGACATCACCAAGATGCCTTGTCACAAGATCGTGCATCTTGGTATGACGCAGGTGCCTGAGGGTCGCCGTGTGTTCCAGGAACTGACCGTGTATGAAAACCTGCTGATGGGTGCATACAGTGAGAAAAGCAAAGCGAAGATTAAGCAGTCGATTGACGAGATCTACGAATGGTTCCCGCGTCTGGGCGAACGTAAAAACCAGATCGCCGGCACGCTTTCGGGCGGTGAGCAGCAGATGCTCGCAATGGGACGCGCCATGATGAGCCATCCTGATCTTTTGATGTTGGATGAGCCGTCGATGGGTCTCTCTCCCCTGCTGGTTGATCAAGTATTTGAGATTATCAAAAACTTCCAGAAAAACGGCACCACCATTCTGTTGGTGGAACAAAACGCCGGTAAATCACTGGCAATCTCCGATCGCGCGTATGTGTTGGAAAATGGACGCATCGCCCTTTCCGGCACCGGCGCAGAGCTCGCACAAAGCGAGGAAGTTAAAAAAGCTTACCTCGGTGGCTGAGAAAAGCAATTCACAACCCCATCCGATACTCTTCGGACGGGGTTGTTGTTTTTTCATGGCATTGACAAGATCTACGTCTTTTTGATATCCTATATTTGAGAGAAAGTAAAGGAGGCTACATATGAAAAGATTAACTGTTTTGCTGATCGCAATGGTACTGCTTTTACTCGGATGCCGCACAGCGCCACACTCCTTTTCTGATGCTGACACAGAAAACCGCACCACAACGTCAACAACTACTACCTCTAACACCTCACAAACCACTAAGCAAAATACCACTGATGTGCTTTCTATCACCCTCTACCACAAGGAGGACATGTTCAGGGGTGAGGCGAAAGAGATAAAAACGCTTGAAAATGCGGCACAAATCGAAAGTATCTGCGGGCAACTTTCCGCTGCTTCATGGCAATCTCACGAAGGGGAAAACTGGGTGAAATGCCTGCCGAAATACGCATCACATATTTTGGTTTTCAAACAAAAGGATAAACAAACCGTGCTGCATATCCCCTACGCAGACGACAAATATATTGCTGTGGGAACCTTTGACAGCAACTTATCCTATGCAGAAATATTTCAAATCGCGGATGCCGACCAGAAAAATGGTGTTGAGAGGTTTACGCGATATACGGTTGACGAAACCTTAACAACATATCTGTGTGCGTTGTTCTAAAATTATAAAAGCACCGACCAAATAATAAATTTGGTCGGTGCTTTTTATTTAGCATATCAATCCAAGAAATCCTTGAGTTTCTTGCTACGGCTGGGGTGGCGCAGTTTGCGAAGCGCTTTGGCTTCAATCTGACGGATGCGTTCACGAGTCACGTCAAACTCTTTACCAACCTCTTCCAAAGTACGCGGTCTGCCATCTTCCAGACCGAAACGCAGACGAAGCACTTTTTCCTCTCTGGGGGTGAGGGTGGCAAGCACGTCGCCCAGCTGTTCTTTAAGCAATGTGTGGGAAGCAGCATCCGCAGGCGCGGGCGCTTCGTCGTCGGGGATGAAATCCCCAAGGTGACTGTCTTCCTCTTCACCAATGGGAGTTTCCAATGACACCGGCTCTTGGGCTACACGCATGATCTCGCGCACCTTATCCACCGGCATGTCCAACTCGACAGCGATCTCGTCAGCAGACGGCTCATGACCGTTTTTGTGCAACAGCTGGCTGGACACCTTTTTCACCTTATTGATGGTTTCCACCATGTGCACGGGAATACGGATAGTACGCGCCTGATCGGCAATCGCGCGGGTGATCGCTTGACGAATCCACCACGTTGCGTAGGTGGAGAATTTGAAGCCTTTTGTATAGTCAAATTTCTCAACAGCTTTGATAAGACCAAGGTTACCTTCCTGAATAAGATCGAGGAACTGCATACCGCGACCGACATAGCGTTTTGCAATGCTGACCACCAAGCGGAGGTTTGCTTCGGACAAGCGGCGTTTTGCATTCTGGTCGCCGTCCATGATCCGTATAGCAAGGTCGATCTCCTCCTCAGAACTGAGCAGCGGCACCCGACCGATCTCTTTTAGATACACCTTGACCGGGTCATCAATGGTAATCTGCTCCACTCCCGCATCACCGTCAGTGGTTTCTTCGTGGGAGGTCTGCGCTGTAAAGGTCAGATTGTCCAGCGATTCCACCTCGAAATCGTCAATGATCTCAATATTATGGCTTTCCAGCATCTCATACAGCTTGTCCATCTGATCCGGATCGAAATCCATCTCTTCCATGGCATCCATGATCTCCTGGGTGGTCAGCTTACCCTTAACCTTGCCAAGTTCGATAAGATCCAGCATACGCTGCTGTTTTTTATCCTTCTTACCAGCAGGCAGCAAGAGGCTGTCCTCCGCCTTTTCCTCTGTGGTGGCTTCAACCGCTACGGTTTCTTCCTCTTGGATGTTTTCAATCTTTTCCTTGCTCATATATTTCCTCTCCATTTCCTCAATGGTTATTTATTACTCTTTTTTACCTTTTCTATCCCGCATCACTGCTAAAATATCTGCAATTTGTTCATCTGCCAGATTTTCAGGCTCTTTGAGCCCACGCAGTGCATGCTCTTCCTTGATAATGGCAATGTAGCTTTGTGTATCCTCCCATGTGAACGCGCGCTCTCTTGCCGATTGTACCGCGCGGGTGATATAAGCCATTTGCGCCTCATCAAAATCCGCCGCAAAAAACGGCAATTCGATCAAAAGCTCCTGCGCTTTTCGCTCTAATAAATAGGCATACACCTTTCGGTTAAAGGCAGTCACCATTATTTCGGGCGGCAGCGCGCGACCACTTTGACCTATGAGATCAGGGTGCAAAATCAACACACCGATCAATGTTTCCTCCGCTTGCGCGGCACGCGGGAATTTTTCTGCCTCGGGATTAATCTTTCGAAGGATGGTCATATCCTGCTTCACCGCGCGAGAAAGCTCACCTTTTTTCTCTTCTCGCTCTTTATAGCGAGCGGCACTCTTGATCTGCTGCATGATCGCTTCTTTGGAAACGCCCAGTTCAGCTGACAGTCTACCGGCGTAGATATCCTGCTCCACAGCACCACCTTTTGCAAGCAAAGAGGCTGCGCTTTTGAGGTATCCGACCTTTCCGTCCGCTGTCGCAATATCGTATGTGTTCGCAAGATTCATCAAACGATATTCCATTGCGTTAGATGAGCGTTCCAGCAAAAGTTTAAACCGCTCAGCGCCGTTTTTGCGAATAAATTCATCCGGATCTTTTCCGTCCGGAATCTGCACCACCTTGATGTCTATACCGGTAGGTCTGAGGGCATCCAGTGCTTTTTTAGTGGCTTTCTGCCCCGCTTCATCCGCGTCAAAGATAAGACTTACCTTGTCAGCGTAGCGGGTAATGAGCCGCACCTGCTCCTGCGGAAATGCGGTGCCGAGCGCTGCCACGGCATTGGTAAAGCCCGCCTGATGCATCGCAATAACATCCATATACCCCTCACACAAAATCAGTTCCCTGCCGGAAGATTTTGCAAAATTGAGGGCGAACAGATTGTTACTTTTACTATATGCCAGTGTGTTTTCGGTATTGATATATTTCGGCTTAGAGTCATCCAGCACGCGACCACCAAAGCCCACCACCGCACCGCGAATATCAATGATCGGAATCATCACACGATTGCGGAAAAGGTCATAGCTCCCGCCGTTTCTGCTGCGGCGAGAGAGAAATGCCGCTTGCAGCTCTTCGTCCTTAAAGCCTTTACTGCGCAGGTATTTGCCAAGTGCATCCCATTCAGCAGGCGCGTACCCTAGACCGAAATGACGAATGGTAGCGTCCGTATAGCCGCGCTTTCTGTAATAGTCGAGCGCAATCTTACCGGCGGGTGTGGATAGCTGCGTATGGAAAAAGCGCGCAGCTTCACGGTTAGCTTCTAAAATGCGCATTCGAAGATACGAGGTGCGGTCATCCCGCGTATCCTCCGGCATCTGCAAGCCACTGCGGCCCGCTAAAAACTTTACCGCGTCTATGTAATCCAAATTTTCGATCTTCTTTATAAACGTGATAACGTCGCCGCCGACGCCGCAGCCAAAGCAATAAAACGAGTTGTTCTCCGGATACAGATTAAAAGACGGGGTTTTTTCGCCGTGGAACGGGCAAAGCCCTACAAGGTTTTTACCACGCCTTTTAAAATTGACATAGGTAGAGGCGACACTTTCAATGTCATTACGGGATATGAGTTCCTGTATAAAACTTTCCGGCAATGCCATACGTATCGCCTCCTTTCTGCTTGTTGTCTGTTAACTCTGTTGGATGTGTATCGACCAGCTACGCGGAATAAACAGGTCATGGTACACTTCCAACGCGTAATTATCGGTCATACTGGCAACATAGTCACAAATCGCCAGCATTTTACCTTCCGTCTCCAAGGTGTTGGTATATTCATCCGGCAATTTTTCGGTATGCTCAAGGAAATAGCCGAACATCTGTCGAATAAGGGTATCCACCTTCTTTTCCTCCACCTTAGCGGCGGAATCGCGGTAAAGATCCCGATGTAAGAACTCATGTAAAAGATCAAAATACTGCTGCGTTTTCGCATCCATACCAATGCCGTCCCCGCTATTTTGCACGATAGCGGTGATCAGTGTATCAATGCGCTCAGCACGGGTCTCTCCCAGATGCGCACGCACATCCTTTGGAACATCACTTTCTTTCAGCACACCTGCACGGATGGCATCGTCCATGTCGTGATTGACATACGCCACTCTGTCCGCCAGTCTTACTACGCGCCCTTCCAGCGTCGCCGCCAAGGGGTCGGTAGTATGCCTTGCGATACCGTTCCGTACCGCCCAAGTGAGGTTGAGACCTTTTCCGTCGTTTTCCAGTTTCTCGACAATGCGAACGCTTTGGTCATAGTGTCTGAAACCGCCGATATCCGCCATCAGCACATTGAGTGCGCGCTCTCCGGCATGTCCAAACGGGGTATGTCCCAGATCGTGCCCCAACGAGATCGCCTCAGTGAGATCCTCGTTGAGCCGCAGTGCGCGCGCGATGGTGCGGGCGATCTGCGCTACTTCCAAGGTATGGGTTAAGCGAGTACGATAATGGTCACCCTCGGGGGATAAAAACACCTGCGTCTTATGCTTTAAGCGGCGGAAAGACTTAGAATGTAAAATACGGTCACGATCCCGCTGAAAAGCGGTGCGGTACAAGCAAGGCTGCTCCTCGCGGTCGCGCACGGCATCCAAAGCCAGCGCCGCGTTGGGTGCTAACATTTCGCGTTCCTGCTGTTCATAACGTTCTCTGGCATTCATACTGCTCCCCCTTTCCTCAAAAAACGGGCATATATACATATATACGCAACCGTCTTTACGTTTCCCTTTAAATTTCGCAAAAAAAGTACAAAAAAATTATAAAATCGGCACCGAACGGTATTGTTCTTCCAAAATGTTCGGTTGCAGCGAACCCGCGCTGCGTTCGGTAAGCTGTTTTTCAAACGCCGCTTGCAGTTCGGTATCCAACAGCAGCTTCACAGTTACAGTATCGGTATACTGTGTATCCACCACCGTGCCGCCGCCCGCCTCTATGAGCGCTGCAAGCCAACCGTATTGGGTATAACTGCAATGGATCTCCTGTAAAAAAGCCGGTCGCATTTCGGTGATACCTGCGGCTTCTACTGCAAGTGAGGCGGTGTGCGAATACGCACGCACCAGACCACCACCACCGAGCAAGATACCGCCGAAATAACGGGTGACCACTATGACACAGTCGGTGAGATTTTGCTTTTGCAAAACGTCCAAGGTCGGCATGCCCGCAGTTCCCTGCGGCTCACCGTCATCGCTGAAACGGCGGATGTCGCCGTCGCGCAGGATGTACGCAGGCACGTGATGGCGCGCATCCCAATACTGTTTGCGGACACTCTCGATGAAATCAACCGCTTGTTGCTCGCTTGTCACAGGCTGTATCTGCCCGATAAAGCGGGAACGACGATCCACAAATTCCGCAGTTGCGGCTTTTAATATAGTACGATACGCAGTCACGAAAACCCTCCTTTTTTCGACAGTATACAGATGAAAAAAGGCAGTGCATATATATTGCACTGCCTATAAGGTCAACTACTTATTTGTCGGATTTCAGACCGAAACGCTTGTTGAAACGTTCGACGCGGCCGCCGGTGTCCACCAGCTTCTGTTTACCGGTGAAAAACGGATGGCACTTGGAACAGATTTCCACACGGATATCCGATTTCGTTGAACCTGTCTCGATCACGTTACCGCAAGCGCAGGTAATGGTGGTCTGTGCATAGTTCGGATGGATAGCCTCTTTCATTGATGTCACCTCTTTCGTTCCATAACGAATGGATTATAGCACACCCTCGCAAAAAATGCAAGTATTTTTTTATATCTAATACGTTATTTTATAAAGAAAAAGGAACGACCGAAAAATCACGAGGATTTTTCGGTCGTTTTAATAAACATTTTACTTTTTCTTCTTTGCTTTCGGCGCTTTGGCCTCCTGGTGCTCTACCCACCATGCCCACAGCGGAGAACTCAAGCATACGGAGGAATAGAAACCGGAGATCACACCAAACAGCATCGGCAGCGCAAAGCTAATGATGGCGTCCATCTGCAGCACCACAGCCACGACGGTGATGGTCGCAGCAGCGATACCGGTAGTGATGGTGGTGTTGCGGGTACGGACAAAGCTCTGATTGAGACTCAAATTGACGATCTCGGAAATGGATGTCTTGGAATCCAGTTTTTTACGATTTTCGCGGATGCGGTCGTAAATAACGATAGTATCATTCAGCGAGTAGCCGAGGATAGTCAGCATGACCGCCACGAAATTATCGTTCAGCGGGATACGGAAGATCACAAAGGTGAAATACACAAACAGCAAATCGTGCAACAGCGCGAGCAGTGCGAAAGCACCTGCAGACAAGCCGCCGATCTTTTTAAAGCGCAAGCCAACATAAACCAGCAAGAAAGCGGCAGCAAGCACCACGGCAACAAGACATTTCACAAAGAAACGCTGACCCATGGATGCGGCAAGTGAATTACTGCTAAACTGCACCACTTTGTTATCCGGCAGCGCTTTTACCAACGCTTTGTCCAATGCGGTCTGCTTTTCGGTAGAGATCTCATCCACCAGCGAAATACTGATAACATCGGTGTTGTTAACCGTTTCAATCTTCGCTGTGGCACCGTTACCAAGCACCTCGGTTGCGGTGGCGGTCACGGTATCCATGTTGAGGGTGCCTTCATAGCTGTAACGGATCAGCGTACCGCCTTTGAAGGAAATATCCATCTCTGTACCGAAAATAATATTTGCGAGTAAAGCAATGCCCAAAATGCAAGCTGAAATAATTATGAACAGTTTGCGGTGAGCGACAAAATCAAAGGATTTTTTCATTCTTTTGCACCTCCATACAGCCAGGGCTTGCGGAGGAACTTAAAGCGGGACACCGAGCGCAGCATAGCGCGGGACAGCCACAGGCCCATTACGAAGTTGAAAATAACACCGATAAACAGCGTATAACCGAAGGAATATACAGAACCGGTAGTAGACACGGGGAACCAACGCAGTACCGGGCTCAAAATAACGCTGAAAATATTATCGGAAGGTCCGAAGACGCCCATCAAAACAGCCGCCACGATAACCACCGTAATGTTGCCGTCAAAGATCGCCCAGAAGGAGTTCTTTGAACCGATACGGATCGCATTGTCAATGGTTCTGCCGTCGCGGATCTCCTCTTTCACACGCTCAGCGGTAATGACATTCGCGTCAACACCGATACCGATGGAAAGTACGATACCGGCAATACCGGGCAGGGTGAGGGTGAAGCTGTCGAACACACCAAAGTAACCGGAGATAGCGGCGATAGAGCCCGCAATCTGACCGATGAGTGCAATCACAGCCACCAAGCCGAGCAGGCGATAATATGCAATCATAAACACAGCAATCAGCGCAAACGCAATGATACCGGCAAGCACCATGGCATCCAGAGCTTTTTCACCCATGGTGGGAGAAACAGTTCCGCTGCTCTTTGCCTCAATGGCAAACGGCAACGAACCGGAATTGATCAGGTTAGCAAGATCGGTCGCATCCGCTAAGGTCTCAAAGCTACCGGAAATGGTGGCAACACCATCGGTGATATGGCTTTGTACCGTCGGGTTGGAGATCATAGTGCCATCCAACCAAATGGAAATAGTACCCTTATTAGCAAGCTGCTTTTTGGTCGCATCGGCAAATTTCTGCTTGCCGCTGTCGTTGAGCTCCAACTGTACCACCGGCTCGGTATTGGTTCCGGTATTATCGGTATAGCCCATGACGGCGGTCGCTTCGCTGACATCGGTACCGGTCAGCACCAGTTCGCCGGTGGGAACGGTGTTGCCGTCGTCGTCGGTCTTGGTCTCATCACCAATACGGAATTCAAGCAAAGCAGTCTGACCCAATTCCTTAATAGCGGCAGCGGGATCAAAGTCCTTTTCGTCGCTCGCCCACGGGAAACGGACGATGACCTGCTTATTGGCAAGATCCGAATACATTTCATAGTCGGTAATGCCGTTACCGACCAGACGGTCGGCAATGATGGTCTCTACGCCCTGCAAGTTGGATTCGGTAACCTCTACCGTTTCGTCCACAGGTCCGTATGTAACGTCTACGCCGCCGCGAATGTCAATACCCCAACGGATATCTTTCGCGCCGCGTATCACCGTATCGGTACGATCACCAAACTGGGTATACACGCCGAAAAACGACGTATATGTCAGTGCTGCGATCAACACCAGTACGATGAAGAAAACAGATTTCGAAGTGCGCTTCATCGATACATCCTCCAAATAACATCTCGTGTGATAATTCACCACACTAATACAGTATATTATACCTAATATACATAAAAAAGTCAATGGCGAACATCAAACTTCACAAGATTTTCGCAAGAAAAGGGCTATGCATTTTTGCAATGCACAGCCCTTTAAAATTCCATTATGCCAAAAGCTTTTTGATGGCCGCCATTTCAGCGCAGATGCAAAAGAGTTCCATCGCCGTGCGCAGCTCCGCAGGAGAGGGATAAGACGGCGCGATACGCAGATTGGAGTCCTTGGGATCATTGCCGTACGGATAGGTTGCACCCGCACCGGTCATGGTAACACCCGCTTCTTTAAGCAAGCGATGGGTCTCCTTTGCACAACCTTCCATCAGATCAACGCTCACGAAATAGCCACCGCGGGGAGAATGCCATTTGGCAACACCCTTCCCGCCTAAACGCTCGCGCAGCACTTCCAGCACCGCTTCGAATTTCGGGCGCAGCACCGCAGCATGACGGGACATATGCGCGCGCACACCGTCAACATCTTTGAAATAGCGCACATGGCGCAACATGTTGAGCTTATCATGACCAATGGTCTGGATGGTCATACGCGCTTTAACATCTTTAAGGTTCGCAGGGCTTGTCGCCATTGCCGCCACGCCCGCGCCGGGGAAGCTGATCTTGGAGGTGGAGGTGAACATAACCACCATATCCTCATGTCCTACCTTTTTCGCTTCATCATAGATGTTGAGCAGCACATCCTGCTTGTCATCGTACAGATGATGCACACAATAAGCATTATCCCACATGATACGGAAATCGGGCGCCGCAGGCGTAAGCGCCGCAATACGCTTCACCGTTTCGTCCGCATAGGTGATACCCTCAGGGTTAGAGTACATCGGTACACACCACATGCCCTTTACCAACGGATCTTTTACATACATTTCCACCGCGTCCATATCGGGGCCCTTATCGGTCATAGGAACAGCAATAAGTTCAATACCAAAGAAATCGGTCACCGCAAAATGGCGGTCATAACCGGGGGCGGGACACAAAAATTTTACTTTGCCCTGGGTCAGCCACGGCGCATTGCCGCAAACACCCTTGGAAAAAGCGCTAGAAATATAATCAAACATCATATTGAGGCTGGAGTTGCCGCCCACGATCACCAGCGCGGGGTCAACACCGAGGATATCACCGAACAGCTTTTTCGCCTCCGGAATACCGTCCACCACGCCATAGTTGCGGGTGTCGATGTTGCCGACAGCAGCATACCCATCCTCTGCATTGAGACAACCCAGCATATCCACCGTGAGATCAAGTTGTTCGGGACCGGGCTTGCCGCGGGACATATCAAGAGACAATCCTCTCGCTTTATATTCTGCATATTTTGCATTCAAAACCTGCAATTGTTGTTCTAAAGCCGCTTTCGGCTGATTTGCCAAGATTTCCATGAAAGTAAAAAGCCTCCAAAAATTCAAATTCTTCCAAAAATCTTTTTTTATACTACTATATCTTACGCAAAAATGCAAGATAAATTTTCAAAAATTGCAAAAATAAAATTTTATCTACCTTTTTCACAAAATAGGGGTTGACATTCCGTATCTTTTCATGTATACTGGGCACTGTTCGAAAAATACGGACGCTTAGCTCAGCTGGTAGAGCATTCGCTTGACGTGCGAAGGGTCAGCGGTTCGAATCCGTTAGCGTCCACCAAAAGAAACAAAGCCACCCAAAAGGGTGGCTTTGTTTCTTTTCATGCACACTGAAGGGATGAAAAACCTGAATATTTTCCGCTTGCGGAAAATATTCGCAAAGAGGTTGCGTGATAGCACTCCAAATTTTGAAACATTATAGCGCAACCTCGGTTCGAATCCGTTGGCGATACCCTATAGACCGGGAGGGGAAACCCCTCCCCTACGGTGAATTTTAATTCCGGACCGTCGAGGCGCCGGTCCCTACGATCGCACGTTAGACTTTTGCCAAAGGTCATTTCACCGTCTCTTAATCTTTCATTTAGATTTTTCTTGCATCACACTAAAATTGTGATATACTAGTTACAGATTTTACAGAACCGAGGTAATGCTCATGAATATCCGCATTGGTATTTACGGCTACGGCAATTTGGGGCGCGGCATTGAAAATGCTATCCATCAAAACGAGGATATGACACTTGCTGCCGTGTTCACCCGCCGTGATCCATCCACCCTTACCATAGCGACACCGAATGTGCCGGTGTGCCACGTAGATAGTGTCAGCGATTTTGTCGGCAAGATCGACGTAATGATTCTTTGTGGCGGCAGCGCCACCGATCTACCGGTGCAGACCCCCGCACTTGCAAAATTGTTCCCCGTCGTCGACAGTTTCGATACCCATGCAAAAATTCCCGAGCATTTTGCCAATGTAGATGCCGCTGCAAAGGCAGGCGGCAACGCAGCAATGATCTCAGTCGGTTGGGATCCCGGCATGTTCTCGGTCAACCGCCTGTATGCGGGTGCTATTCTCCCCGAAGGCAAGGATTACACCTTCTGGGGCAAGGGCGTCAGCCAGGGGCATTCGGATGCTATTCGCCGCATTGACGGTGTTTTGGACGCAAAGCAATATACCATTCCCGTGGATGCTGCTCTTGATGCAGTGCGCAGCGGTAGTTGTCCCAACCTTACCACAAGAGAAAAACATCTGCGCGAGTGCTTTGTGGTTGCGGCAGAGGATGCGGATACAGCGAAGATCGAAAAAGAAATCAAGGAAATGCCCAACTATTTCGCGGATTATGACACCATCGTACATTTTATCACGATGGAAGAACTCAAACGCGATCACAGCGGCATTCCGCATGGCGGTTTTGTTATCCGCACCGGTAAAACCGGCAAGAATAAAGAACACAACCACGTGATCGAATACAGCTTAAAGCTCGACTCCAACCCCGAATTTACTGCATCGGTTATCGTGGCGTATGCACGAGCGGTGTACCGCATGAATGCGGCAGGTGATTTCGGTTGCAAAACCGTTTTCGATGTCCCCCCTGCCCTGCTCAGCGCGAAACCGTATGCGGAACTTATTAAAGAATTGTTGTAATAAAAAGCCATTTCACATTTTGTGAAATGGCTTTTTTGTTAACCTAATTGTGTAAGACTCTGTTCGAGAAGCGCAATCTGCTCGCGCAGACGATCTGCTGTCTGGCGGTTGTTTTCCACCACGGCGGCGGGGGCTTTATCGGTGAACGCCTTGTTATTGAGACGCGCCATCACGCCGTCAAGTTGCTTTTGCACGTTTTCTTTTTCCTTGTTAAGACGTGCTCTTTCCGCTTCGAGATCCACCAACTCTGCCATCGGGATCTTGATGGTGGCATCCGCGGTTACGATGCTCACAGCACCATCCACGTCAAAGCTCTTGCCGATCTGCACATTAGAGGCAGACGCGAGACGCTGCAAGAACGGCACACCCTTTTCAAAGGTATCCGCAAACGCAGTCTCCACAAACACTTCCGCTTTTCTGGACGGCGGCACGTTCATTTCGGCGCGGCGGTTGCGAATAGCGCGGATCGCGTTCATCACGCGTTCCATTTCCTGCTCATCAGCGGCGAAGTTGAGCGCATCGTCGTATACGGGCCACTTGGTACGCATCAAGGTTTCACCTTCATGCGGCAGCGATTGCCAGATTTCTTCAGTGATGAAGGGCATAAAGGGATGCAACAGTTGCAGCATAGCGGTCATCACATAAACGAGCACACGGCAGGCATTGTCGCCGCCCTCGCCTTGCAGACGCACCTTGCAGAGTTCGATGTACCAGTCGCAGAAATCATCCCAAATGAAATCATACAGTTTCTGCACTGCAATACCGAGTTCAAATTTTTCGAGATTTTCAGTGACAGCGGCGATGAGGGTGTTAAGTTTGGAAAGAATCCACTTATCTTCCAGAGTCAGTTCTGCGGGCAGACCGAGTTTCACCTCTCTGTCGCCAATATTCATGAGGATAAAGCGAGAAGCGTTCCACAGCTTATTCGCAAAGTTGCGGGAGGATTCCACCTTTTCCTGAATATAGCGCATATCGTTTCCGGGGCTGTTGCCGGTCGCAAGCATAAAGCGCAGCGCATCCGCGCCAAACTGCTCGATAACCTCCAAGGGATCCACACCGTTACCGAGAGACTTGGACATCTTTCTGCCCTGTGCGTCACGCACCAAGCCGTGAATGAGCACGGTGTTAAACGGTGATTTTCCGGTGTATGCAAGACCGGAAAAGATCATACGGCTGACCCAGAAACCGATAATATCGTAACCGGTAACCAGGGTGTTGGTGGGATAGAAATATTCGAGTTCCTCGGTGTTTTCGGGCCATCCCATCGTGGAGAACGGCCACAGCGCAGAGGAGAACCAGGTATCCAGCGTATCAGGGTCCTGATCGAGATGTTTGCTGCCGCATTTCGGGCAGGTATTGGGCGCATCTTTAGCCACAATCACTTCGCCGCAATCGGCGCAGTACCATGCAGGAATGCGATGACCCCACCACAACTGACGGGAAATACACCAGTCGCGGGTGCCGCGCATCCAGTTGAGATAGTTCTTTGTAAAACGCTCGGGCACAAAGGTGATCTCACCTTTTTCCACCGCTTCAATAGCAGGTTTTGCGAGCGGCTCCATTTTCACAAACCATTGTTTGGATACCATCGGCTCGATGGTGTTATGGCAACGGTAGCAAGTACCGACGTCATGTTTTCTATCTTCGGTCTCTTTGAGATAACCGCCGGCTTCCAGATCAGCAAGGATAGCTTTGCGCGCTTCCATAGTGGTCATGCCCGCATATTTGCCGCAATCCAGCACGCGCGGCTCATCAGCCGCCGCCATACCGCTTTCAAACAGCGCATCCGCGGCTGCTTTATCCTCTGCACCGGTCATGTGTCCGTCATAGGTAAACACACGGATCATGGGGAGTGCATGACGCTGACCGACTTCAAAGTCATTGGGGTCATGCGCGGGGGTGATCTTCACCACACCAGTACCCTTAGTCATATCCGCATGCTCATCGCACACGATCGGGATTTCCTTATCAAGCAGCGGCAAAATCACATGACAGCCGTGCAGGTGTTTATACCGCTCGTCCTCAGCGTTGATCGCCACGGCGGTATCACCGAGCATGGTTTCGGGACGGGTGGTGGCGAGTTCAAGCTGTTCGCCGGTTTCTTTCACGGTGTACAGCAGATGCCAGAAGTGACCGTCCTTTTCCTCATACTCTACCTCAGCGTCCGAGATGGATGTCTTACATTTCGGGCACCAGTTGACCATACGGCTACCGCGGTAAATAAGACCTTCCTCATAGAGACGGATAAACACGTCTTTCACAGCCTCAGAACAGCCCTCGTCCATGGTAAAGCGCTCACGTTCCCAGTCGCAGGAAGAACCAATAGTTTTCAACTGGCTGACGATACGGTTGCCGTATTTTTCTTTCCACGCCCAAGCGCGTTCCAAAAAGCCGTCTCTACCGAGCATTTCTTTGGTAACACCCTCTTGACGCATCGCTTCCACGACCTTTGCTTCTGTCGCAATGGAGGCGTGGTCGGTACCGGGCATCCACAGCGCTTCATACCCCTGCATTCTGCGCCAACGGATCAAAATATCCTGTAAGGTATTATCGAGAGCATGTCCCATGTGCAGCTGTCCGGTGATATTCGGAGGCGGCATCACAATGGTGTACGGCTTTTTCTCTACGCCGTTCTCATCTTTCGCATGCGGCTCGGCATGGAAATACCCACCGTCCATCCAAAACGCATAGATGCGGCCCTCTACTTCTTTGGGATCATACACCTTTGCGAGTTCTTTTCTTTCTGCCATTTTACTCAGTCCTTTCGGAGTGCTACTATACAAGTATATATAATAACATATAAAGACATATAAAATCAAGATAAAAATGGATAACCCCCGCCTTTTTCAAAAAGGCGGGGGTATCGCATGCATTAAAGGGGTGTTGAGGAGGGGAAATATACCCTTTTTTGATGAAGAAAACGGTTGCGGCGCCATTTCCTTCCGGGTACAATTGCAGTATACATGCAAAAAATGAAAAAAGCGTGAACGAACTTTGAATATAGTGTAAGAAAATTATTTTTAAAAAATCAAACAAATGTTTGCATTTTTAAAAAACGTGTGTTATAATAAGCATAACATCGGATCAAACCGTCTTTTTTAAGACGAACAAATTGTCCAAAACAGCATTTTGTGAAAGGATGAAAACGTATGAAACCGTTGACCGAAAAGCAACAAAAGGTGCTGTCCTTTTTGAAAGAGCGTGCGCAGGACGGTGTGCCGCCGTCGGTGCGCGAGATCTGTACCGCTACCGGTATTAAATCCACCTCCACCGTGCATGCCTACCTGCGCCTGTTGGAGGATGAAGGGTATATCAACCGTCAAAGCGGTCTCAATCGCGCCATTCGTCTGCCGGGCGAAAACGTTGCCCGCGTGCCGCTGCTCGGCAAGGTGACCGCCGGTGTGCCGATTTTAGCAGTAGAAGAAGTAGAGGAGTATGTCCCCTATTCCGGCGGCGGATACAGCCCCGGTGATCTGTTCGCACTTCGCGTGTCGGGTACCAGTATGATCAACGCCGGCATCCATGACAAAGACATTGTCATTGTAAAAAAGACCCCGATTGCCGATAACGGCGACATCGTGGTAGCGCTCATCGGCGACGAAGCCACCGTCAAGCGTATTTTCGTAGAAAAGGATCATATCCGACTGCAACCGGAGAATGACGAATTTGAACCGATTATTGTTAAAGAAGTGGTGGTACTCGGCAAAGTAGTTTCCTTGCTGCGCTATTTTTAATAACCAAAATATGAAAACCGGGTTACTTATGTAACTCGGTTTTCTTGCGTTTCGGTTTGTAAGCCGAAGCTGATCTGCAGTGCTTCATCCACCCTGTTCATGGACGACTCATCTAACCGTCCCATGTGTTCTTTCAGTCGTTTTTTATCAATGGTACGGATCTGCTCGAGCAGCACGATGGAGTCGCGCGCTAAACCGCTGGCGGTGGATTGCACCTGTATATGGGTCGGCAGGTTGGCTTTGTCTTTTTGACTGGTGATGGCGGCGGCAATCACGGTGGGGCTAAAGCGATTTCCCACGTTGTTTTGCACAATGAGCACAGGGCGTACGCCGCCTTGTTCGGAGCCGATGACCGGACTTAAATCGGCATAATAAATGTCTCCTCTGCGGACATTCATGCTTTTCACTCCTTGCGTTTTTGGTTTCACAATCAGTATTGCCACCAAGAAAAATCTTTATGCAGTATATACTATGTATGTTTTTAAAGGGATGTCCCGAAAAATAGTGTTTCTTTTTTGTATATATTGTGATATACTGTAATATAAATACAAGTAATTAGAAACCTTAAAATGGAGGCAACTGTTTTGGCTAATGCATTTACAGCAGGCGTCGAACCCGGCGGACTGCGTTCCATGGAAGAAATTAAAACGCTGGTATGTTATTTGCTCAACAGCGTCAAAGAACCTGTACCGCGCGAGATGCTGCCGGAGATCATTGCCGGCAACGGCATGGCAAACTTCTTTGATACCGGTGCCGCTATCGACGATCTGATCAAAAGAGGACATGTTTTTGAAAGCGGCAGCGGTATGCTTGGCATTACCCCGACAGGTAAAGAGATCGCAGAGGTGCTGGCAATCAGCTTACCGTATGTGTTGCGCGAGCGTTCGGTCAAAATCGCATTGCAGTTGCTTACCCGCATGCGCAAGCAGCGGGATGCACACGTAGAGATCAACGAAGCCAAAAGCGGATACATGGTTACCCTGCAGCTCAAAGACGGCGACCGCATTATGATGGAGGTGACCGTTGCTGCCGCAGACAGCATGCAAGCTTCCGCCATTAAACAGAATTTTATGGATGACCCCACCTTTTTATACCGCACCACACTCGCTGTCTTAAACGGACAATTTGACGAGGACGGCAGGGGCTTACGCATTTTATTGTAAAGAAAGGACGTAAAGTTATGGGTACTACATCTTTTGAACGCAACAATCTCACCATGTTGACCGATTTTTATGAGATCACCATGGCAAATGGATTTTTTGAGACCGGCAACCGCGACCGTATTGCCTATTTCGATATGTTCTACCGTCGTGTACCGGACGGCGGCGGCTTTGCTATCATGGCGGGCGTTGAACAGTTGGTACAGTACCTGAAAAATCTCTCTTTCAGCGATGAGGATATCGCATTTTTAGAAAGCAAAAAGTTGTTCAATGCACAATTTCTCGACTATCTGCGCAACTTCAAATTCGCCTGCGATGTGTGGGCCGTTCCCGAAGGCACCCCCATTTTCCCGCACGAGCCCATCGTGACGGTACGTGGTCCTGCAATTCAGGCGCAGTTTATCGAAACTATGATCCTGCTCACCGTCAACCACCAGACCCTTATTGCCACCAAAGCAAACCGCATCGTGCGCGCATCTGAGGGGAGAGCGGTGATGGAATTCGGCTCTCGCCGTGCACAAGGCTATGACGGCGCTATCTACGGCGCCAGATCCGCTTATATCGGTGGCTGTATGGGTACCGCCTGTACCATTGCCGATCGCGATTTCGGCATCCCCGCGCTCGGCACCATGGCGCATAGTTGGGTGCAGTTGTTCGACAGCGAATTAGAGGCTTTCAAAGCGTACGCCCGCACCTATCCAAAAAATTGTGTGCTTCTCGTAGACACCTATAACGTTTTGAAATCCGGTATTCCCAACGCGATTCGCACCTATCATGAGGTTTTAGAGCCGATGGGTTGCCGTCTCAAAGGTATTCGCATCGATTCGGGTGATATTACCTATCTCAGTAAAAAAGCGCGGCAGATGCTGGACGCGGCAGGCTTAACCGACTGCACCATTACTGCCTCTAACTCGTTGGACGAATACATCATCCGCGATATGATCCGCCAAGGCGCAAAAATCGACAGCTTTGGTGTTGGCGAGCGTCTTATCACCGCCGCCAGTGACCCCGTATTCGGCGGTGTATATAAACTCGCCGCTATTGAAGATAACGGTAAGATCATCCCCCGCATCAAGGTTAGCGAAAACATCGCCAAAATCACCAATCCTTGCTTTAAAAAGCTGTGGCGCTTGTATGACCGCGAAAGTGGAAAGGCGCTCGCCGATGTACTCACCCTGCATGACGAGGTCATCGACGACAGCAAAGACTATGAGATCTTTGATCCCGAACACACTTGGAAACGCAAACTGGTATATAATTTCCGTGCGGTAGAACTGCAAAAACAGTTATTCAAAAACGGCGAATGTGTATATGATCTCCCCACCGCAGAGGAGTTGCGCGATTATTGCAAGGGTCAGGTAGACATGCTGTGGGATGAGGTACTGCGTTTCGAAAATCCGCATAAATATTATGTTGACTTGTCGCAGGCGCTGTGGGATGAAAAGCACGCCCTGCTCGCCCGCCACGACAAATAATATGAAAGACACATACACGATGCCCGCAGCGCCCGCCACCCTCATCCGCCGTTTAAACGCTGCGGGATTTGAAGCTTACGCGGTAGGCGGCTGTGTCAGGGATACTCTTTTAGGGCTCATTCCCGACGATTGGGATATCACCACCTCTGCCCTGCCGCAGGAAACCGCCCATGTGTTTGCAGATTGTCACGTGATAGAAACCGGTTTACAGCATGGTACCATCACGGTGCGGTTTGAAGGCAAAAATTACGAGATCACCACCTTTCGTGTGGACGGCGACTACACCGACAACCGTCATCCCGATCGCGTGACCTTTACCCCTAACGCCGAAGAGGATGTAAAGCGAAGAGACTTTACAATAAACGCAATGCTTTGGCATCCGGACAGCGGGATACATGATTTTGTGGGCGGTATGGCGGATCTCCAAAACAACGTTCTTCGTTGTGTCGGCGAGCCCAAGCGACGGTTTTCAGAGGATGCGCTGCGTATTTTAAGGGCTCTACGATTTGCGGCGGTATACGGATTTGCGGTACAACCCGAGACCAGATGCGCCGCCGTGCAACTGGCCGACACATTATGTGCGGTATCTGCTGAGCGCATCCGTGTGGAGTTGTTTAAGTTACTGTGCGGTGCACACGCCGCCGGGATACTCGATGTATTTGCTAACGTCATCCGCGAGGTGTTGCCTGAGGTGACCCTCACCGCGCAAATGTTACAGACCCTTGATCGCGCGCCGCGCGATCTTGTTTGCCGCCTTGCCGTTCTTTTGCAAAAGACGGATGCGGCGGCGGTTTTACGACGGCTGAAAACCGATAACGCGACCATCGCACAGGTGGATTTCGTGTTACAAACCGTACGCCTCTCCCCTACAACCGATCCGATTGCCTTAAAGAAACTGCTTCGCCTGTACAGTCCAAAGACTTTACAGCGATCTATTAACTTTCATATAGCACTTGGGAAAGACATACCTGCTTGGAAAGCAACCGCATCGGCGCTGGAAGCACTCCTTTCGACCAATCCGTGCTATTCTCTTGAAAAGTTGCAGATTAGCGGCAAGGATATATTATCTTTCGGGCTCAAAGGTAAAGAAATTGGGATGATGCTCGATTGCGTATTAACAGCGGTCATAGAAGAGACGTGCGAAAATGAACGAGACGCTTTGCTCACTTTTGTCAAAATCCAAACACGGAAATAGAGGTATCACTACGAAAGTTTGCATTATTCAACCTGCGTATTCTACCGATTACAGTCAGTCGGATACCTACTTCAAAGCGGAGATACAATTGCTGGAACAATGTGATGAGAGTATGGATCTCATCGTATTACCGGAATCCTGTGACATTCCGTGTTTGGCAAGCAACCCCGAAGACGGTGTCAAGAGCGCAGAGAAATTCTGCCAACCTCTTTTGGAAGCGGCGGCAAAAACAGCACGACGCTGTAATGCTATGCTGTTTCTGAATGCACGCCGTGAAACGGCAAGCGGCACGCGCAACACAACCTATGCTTTCAACCGTCAAGGCGAGATCGTCGATCATTATTTCAAGCAGCATCTGACACCCGGTGAGGTTGCCAATCCGTATCTCGACAGCGACTACTCTTTTGAGTTTTCCGAACTCACTGTCATCGAGATGGAAGGCATCCGCTTTGGGTTCCTCACCTGTTATGATTTCTATTACTATGAAGCATTCGCCAACATGGCGCGGCAATGATACTGTCGTACAGCCGTTGGGATCGGTGCCGAAGAAATCGGATTTGTAACCGGACACGGACAACGGCTTTGGATAGCCGATAGCGTTGAGGGCCATATCCAGAGAGTAACAACCGATATCGCCCAGAGCACCGATGCCGCCGGTGTCTTTCTCAATGAAGGTGGTGCATAGGGGGTCGGGATGCCGCGACGACGGCCGCCACCGGTCTGAATGTAGTAAATTTTGCCCAGTTCGCCCGACTCGACGATCTTTTTGATCATCTGCATGTTGGGATCCAAACGGGGCTGGAAGCCGATGGAGAGGATCATGCCGGTCTCTTTCTCCACTTTCAGGAGCTCGGCGGCTTCTTCCATGTTGACGCACATGGGTTTTTCGTGCAGAACGTGAACGCCTTTTTTCATGGCATAGATTGCCGGCGGCACGTGCTGGCAGTTGTAAGTACAGATGGAGACAGTGTCCAGCTTCATGTCGGGATCGTCCAGCATTTCCTTATGACCACCGTCAATAGCATTTGACGCCCTCAAGCCCCCTCTTTTTGCAGAATTCTTCTGCTTTGACGGGGATGATGTCGCAAGCTGCCACAATTTCCGCATCCGCATACTTTTTGTATGCCGCGATGTGCGCTTCGGCGATCTTCGCCCAACCAAGGAATAGCGATATACTGACAGCCGATCTCTTTATAATCGGCAATGACAGCGGGAGTGTCATGCAGCAGCTCGTCGATCGGCACGTGCGCGGAAATGGGAGTAAGTTCGATTTCTTCCACTATTTTTTGATGTCTGCAGGCTTGTTGCCGTACAGACCTGCGAATTCGACACCGTCATAGCCCATGTCTTTCAAGGCTTGCAGGGTACCTTTCAGGTCCTTTTCCGCGAAATCACGAACGGAATATACCTGAATCGCAACAGGGAATTTTTTCATGTTCCCAGCCTCCCTCAGGATTGATTTTTCGTGCGACTCTCTCCATGTCAACACATGTTTAATACAGCACCTCAATACTGATTTCTAAAGCAAAAAACACAAGAAAACACGCGTTTTTTAACATGATTTTTCGTCTAAAACGCCTTTTCGTCACATAGCGCAAAACAACGGGTTTTCTTTTGTAAAAAATGCAAAAAATCCTGTACACAGCACCCTGTGTACAGGATTTCAACTTTACTTCAACAATGCTTCCACCGCATCCGCGGCAGGATCTAAATCTTCGCAAAGCACCCTCTCGATCTCACCGCTGTCGCAAAGTTCAGCAACTTTCTGATCAATCGGCAGACGCGCTAAGATCTTACTGCCCATTTTCTCAACCGCCTCATTCAGCGCAGTATCGTCACCGAACACGGAAATCTTCTTGCCGCAATCGGGGCACACGATGTGGCTCATATTTTCCACCACGCCGAGGATCGGGATGTTGAGCATGCCCGCCATTTTGTGGGCCTTTTCCACCACCATCTGCACCAACGACTGCGGGGTGCTGACGATAATATTACCATCGAGCGGCAGGCTCTGGTACACGGTCAGCGGCACATCGCCCGTGCCGGGCGGCATATCGATGAACAGCACATCCAGTTCACCCCACACCACATCACTCCAAAACTGCTTCACCGCACCCGCAAGTACGGGACCGCGCCACACAACCGGCTGATTAGGATCTTCGAGAAGCAGGTTGACCGACATCACCTTGATGTTCATGTGTGTTTCAGCGGGAAGGATACCGATCTCGCTACCCTTTGCACGTCCGGTGATGCCAAACGCCTTGGGAATAGACGGGCCGGTGATATCCGCATCCAAGATACCGACTTTATAACCGCGGCGTGCCATCAGTACTGCGAGCATTGCAGTCACCGAGGATTTGCCGACACCGCCCTTGCCGCTGCTGACAGCGACCACCTTTTTAATCGCACTATACGCATTAGCAGCTTCATGCAGATCTGCTTCACTGCATTTGCTGCTGCAATTGCTGCAATCATGGGAACATTCGCTCATTGTTATGTCTACCTCTTTTATTTTGAAATATACTGAATTTACCGCGCGCCGTCGTGGTTGAATACCACAGCCACCGTTTCAAAAAGAATTTTGAGATCCAGCCAGGCGGAACGGTTTTCAATATACTCTACATCATACACTATTTTTTCCTCGGGGTCAAGTTCATATCCACCGCGCACCTGCGCCAGACCTGTAAGACCGGGTACCACCGCCAAGCGCTGTTCAAACCCGTCAATATATTTCGCGAATTCCTTATAAAACACCGGTCGTTCGGGGCGAGGACCCACAAAACTCATGTCGCCGACGAGAATGCAATAAAGCTGCGGCAGTTCATCCAAACGGCATTTGCGCAAGCAACCACCGATGCGGGTGGTGCGGGGATCCTCTAAGCTCGCCCATTGTGCGCCGCTCTCCTCCGCGTCCATGTGCATCGAACGGAATTTGAGTACGTCAAACTCCTTACCGTCCTTGCCGAGGCGCTTTTGTCTGTACAATACCGTGCCGGGAGAATCCAGCTTGATACATACAGCGATAGCCACCATCGGAATCGCGAGCAGTACCATGAAAAACAGCGCTGCAACAATATCAAAAAGGCGTTTTGCAAAAAGGTATGCTTTACTACCGGATACACGGCGCAAGCGCGGCGCAACGAAAAAAGACTTTTTCTTGGTCTCGCTGCCCATGTGCACTTCAATAGGGTGCGTCGGCACATCACACGGCACGTTATGCGCGATATTCTGCATCACTGTCTTTCCTTTCCCTATATATTTGCGCCTAAGAAAAGAAAACATCCTACACCGTCCTTTCCCAGCACAGAACAACAGCCTACTGCCATCATTCGGTATTGTATAGCCTTTTATATTGCAAATCAATAAAGGTTGCTAATTTGTAACCTTTTCTTAAAAAGGATTTGTTTTTGCGTAAAGAATATACATGTTTGCAAAAGAAAAAACAGCGAGTTGTTACCTCGCTGTTCTCCGTTTCTTGATCAGTACGTTTAACTGTATGGCGATAATACTAAGACAGATGCATACCAGTGCTGCGATAATGAGTATCGCACAGCTGAGGAAAAATTCCTCAGGAAGAATATTGATGATACTGTCGGTGCGCCGATTGAAAAGCCAATTGTCCTTTCCGGGGAAGCATATCGCATGGAATAATTCAAACGCCGTATCAAAATCCACGGCGATCAATATACCGATACCTGCAAACAGAGCAAGTGCTCCTGTCGCGGAAAAGAAATTCGCGTTTAAGCCGCACGGGCGGGAAAGGGTAACTATACGCCGTTTATGTAACACCAACAGCAAAACCAGCACCACAAAGGATACGCATAAGACCGTGGCATTCAGGTCAAACAGCACCTTGCAATCCTTAAAATGGGACATTCCTTCCGCGGAATGCTTGAAAACACCGGTACCAAACGGCGCATTGGGCAAGGTCAGATAATCCAACACCTCATCATACGCCTGCTTGATGGTCACGGTATCATAGCCGGTCTGCTCGGTGAGCTCCAACGGTTCGATCTGCATGTAATAGAAAAAACGACAGTATATCGGCAACGAAATAGAAAAGGTGACGATAAATAAAAATACAGCAACACCGTACAACACAGTCAACAAGCGATTTTTCATATACATCACCTCTCTTAATTATTCCTCGTTTCGGCTAAACTCCGCCAAACGCAGGTCAGGATTATGCTCGGTCGCCCAGGTGATATTCCAAGGGCTTGTGAACAATAAGAGCAATCTGCCGCGAATATCCTGCACCTTTTTAGTGTCGGATGTCAGGTTTAAGGTTTTGGGATCGAGATCCTCGTTTTCTACCCAACGGATATATTGATACGGCAACATATCCATACGGATATCCACGGAATATTCGTTTTTCAGTCGGTATTCCAACACCTCAAACTGCAAGGTGCCGACCACACCGACGATGACCTCTTCCATACCGCCGCCCGGCTCCTGGAAGATCTGAATGGCACCCTCCTGGGCAATCTGGGTGGTACCTTTCACAAACTGCTTACGTTTCATGGTATCCACCTGCCGCACCAGTGCGAAATGCTCCGGTGCAAAGGTGGGAATGCCCTCATAGCGAAACTTTTTGCCCGGCATGCAGATGGTATCACCGATAGAGAAAATGCCGGGATCGAACACACCGATGATATCACCGGCATACGCTTCTTCCACAATTTCTCTATCCTGCGCCATCAGCTGCTGCGGCTGACTCAAACGCTGCTTGTGATCTCCCTGCACATGGTATACTTCAATACCTTTTTCAAATTTGCCCGAGCAAATGCGCATAAACGCGATACGGTCGCGGTGGGCTTTGTTCATATTCGCCTGGATCTTAAACACAAACGCGGAAAAATCCTTGGAGAACGGATCAATCTCGCCTGCATCGGATTTTCGCGGCAAGGGAGAGGTGGTCATGCGTAAGAATTCCTCCAAAAACGGTTCCACGCCAAAATTGGTGAGTGCGGAGCCAAAAAACACCGGCGACAGCTTACCTGCACGCACCGCATCCATGTCAAATTCACTGCCCGCGCCGTCTAACAACTCCACATCATCTTGCAACTGGCTGTAAAGGTCGCTGCCAAGACGTTCTTTAAGACCGGCATCATCTAAAGTAAGCGCCGCGGCATCCACCTCGTGCTGACCGTTACCGTTGAGGGTAAACGCCAGCACCTTTTTGCTGTCGCGATCATATACGCCCTTAAAATCTCGACCCGAGCCGATCGGCCAGTTCATAGGATAGGTCTCAATACCGAGAATGTTCTCAATTTCTTCCATCAACTCAAACGGATCGCGCGCTTCTCGATCCATCTTATTGATAAAGGTGAAGATCGGAATGTTACGCAAAAGACATACTTTGAACAACTTGATGGTCTGTTTCTCAACACCTTTAGAAGCGTCAATGACCATCACGGCGGAGTCCGCCGCCATCAGTGTGCGATAGGTATCCTCCGAAAAGTCCTCATGACCGGGGGTATCCAAAATATTGATACAATACCCGTTATATTCAAACTGCAAAACAGAAGAGGTGACCGAAATACCTCTTTGCTTTTCGATCTCCATCCAGTCGGATACCGCGTGTTTCATCGAGCGTTTGCCCTTAACCATACCGGCAGACTGGATAGCACCACCGTACAACAACAGTTTTTCGGTCAAGGTCGTTTTACCCGCGTCGGGGTGAGAAATAATGGCAAACGTGCGGCGACGCAGGATCTCATCCTGCAAATTGCCTTTTTGCCCGTTCATAACAATATCAGCCAAACTGATTTCCTCCTCATTGGACGTATACGGTAGCATTATACCCTATTCTACAAAAACAATCAACCTAAAAATGCACAAAATCCCGACGCATTTTCATGCGTCGGGATTTTCAATTCTGTATTACACCACCAAATGCACCAAATGTGCAATTCCCGGTATGCTCTCCCCTTGCTGTGATGTGGTGGGCGACATCAGCGCACCCGTCCCTACGAACAGCAGATTATGCAATTTCCCCGCTTCCATCTGGTTGAGGATATGCGAGCACAACACCGCTGCCGAGCAGCCGCAACCCGAACCGCCCGCATGCACGTCCTGCGTTTCCCTGTCATAGATCATCAACCCGCAATCGTTGTGACGGTCGCCGAGTTCCACACCTTTTTTTCGCAAGAGTTCATGCAACATTTCGCTGCCCATGGCTGACAGATCACCTGTCAAAATAAGATCATAGTCGTTCGGTGTGGTATGGGTATCCTGCAAAAAGCGATAGATGGTATCCGCCGCCGCAGGTGCCATGGCTGAACCCATATCATTCGCATCTGTCACGCCGAGATCCATCTGTCTGCCCGCCAACACATGCTCAATATGCACACCGCTGCCGCCCATGCCGACAATGGCAGCGCCCGCAGCGGTTGCTGTCCACTGGGATGTGGGGGTGCGCTGACCGCCGTATTCTAACGGAAAACGGAACTGGCGTTCGGCTGTGCAAAAATGCGAGGATGTCACCGCACAGCAAAGATCCGCAGCACCGCTATCCACAAAGATCGCCGCCATCGAAAGTGTCTGCGCCATGGTGGAGCAGGCGCCGAACTGCCCGTACATAGGAATACAAAGATCACGCAACCCGAAGGTGGATGCGGTGCATTGATTGAGCAGATCGCCCGCAAACAAATACTG
This sequence comes from Acutalibacteraceae bacterium, assembly GCA_045638005.1. Classification (GTDB taxonomy): domain Bacteria; phylum Bacillota; class Clostridia; order Oscillospirales; family Acutalibacteraceae; genus URNF01. The sequence goes on from JAZUAN010000006.1 coordinate 66,661, forward strand.
TATCTGTGACGGCGACAACGCGGCTTTGTTGAGTGCGCGCGTTACCGCATCCTTTTGCAACGCACTTTCCGCCTTTTCCCATGTTTTTTCTCCGAGAGTGGTATCCTGATGCACATGGTCAAACACCTTACCCAGCGGTCCTTCCCCCTCTTTTTTACCCACCACCGCAGCGTGGCTCAAAATCATGGGACGGTTGGACAACTGCACCGTAAAATTCCCTTTGCGTTCCGGCATTCCCGCTCCTCCTTACAATTTCTGTAAAAGTACGCGGTTAGTATCTACGATTTGTAATGGAATATGCATGCGTAATACTTCACTTTGTCTTGACCGCGAAAGGTTAATTTGCTATACTCAAACCATTAGGAGGCGATTATATGTCCGAAAAAACTCTCAAAAGAAATCCTGCCATGGATATCATTCGCTGTTTCGCATTCTTTTTCGTTGTTTCTGTGCATTTCTTTTTGAATAACGGATTTTATGATGAAATCGTATGCGGACCACGCATGTACGTCATGACGCTCATGCGCAGCTTCTTTATGATTTGCGTGCCCTTGTTTATGGTTTTAAGCGGATATCTAATGTGCAATAAAACGGTCAGCAAAGCGTTTTATAAAAAGATAACGTACACCGTTTCCATTTATGCGTTATCTTCCGTCCTTTGCGTTTTATACAAAGTGCTCGTTTTACAAAAAACGTTTTCCGCTTTGAGTTTTGTAGAGGGATTTTTCGATTACAGTAATGCGCCGTATTCCTGGTACGTCGAAATGTATATCGGTTTGTTTTTGCTGTGTCCGTTTTTGAATTTGATCTACAACGGGCTTAAAACCCAAAAGCAGAAACAAGCCTTACTTGCAACCTTCCTGTTGTTGACCGCACTGCCGCGCATCATCAACATTTTCGTCCCCGACCTGCAGTGGTTTTCAAATCCCGCCTCTTCAAATGCGTATTTCGACCTATTGCCGGACTATTGGGTATCCTTGTATCCGTTCACCTATTATTTCATCGGATGCTATTTAAGAGAATACAAGCTGAAAATCAGTTGTAAGAAAATCGCTTTATTATCCGCCTTGGTTTTCTTGATCAACGGCACATTTAATTATTACCGTTCTTATAATACCACTTTTATTTCGGGAGCGTGGCAACATTCAGGTTCTTTACTTATCGTGATACAAACCGTTTTGTTCTTCGCGTTCTTTGACAATCTCCGCTACGAAAAGTTCCCGGGCAAGCTCTCAAAAGTACTTACCGGCATTTCGGAATTGTGTTTTGGCGGTTATCTTCTTTCTTGGATCTTCGATGATATATTCTACAAAATCCTCAACGACGCGGTTGCTACCATGCATTTGCGATTGAATTACTTTCCCCTTATTGTCCCGCTCGTTTTTGTTTGCTCGCTTTTGCTTTCATTCGTTGTAAACGCTATTTACAAGCTGACAGCTTCTTGTATACAAAAATTGAAAAAACATAAAGAACCTACTCTTTAAACGTAAAAAGGCTTGACCGATTGGTCAAGCCTTTTTCGTTAGAATAAAGTTGTTATCCAATAAATCAAACCATAAATCACACTTGCCACGGTGCCGTAAACAATGACGAGGCCTGCTATCGTGAACATTTTTGCCGCCATGCCGAGCACAAATCCCTCGGCTGCTGTCAATATAGGACACAGCAATTTGCAAAATTATTGACATTAATACAGTGGCGTGGTATAATAAAATGAAGCGAGGTATAAAAATATGAAATCTATAAAAAGTTTATATAAAATCGGATTTGGACCATCGAGCTCACATACAATGGGTCCCTCCTATGCAGCGCTCGATTTTTTAGGTCTATTTCCACAAGCTGATTTTATTAAGGTTGTTTTGTTCGGTTCTCTTGCAAAAACCGGAAAAGGACACGGAACGGACAGAGCGGTTTCGGAAACCTTGGCAAATATTCCACACGAAATTATTTTCGATTATGAAACCAAAACGGATATACACCCCAACACATTAGAGTTCATTGCCTTGAAAGAAAATACCGAAATGGGAAGAAAACGATATTACAGCATTGGTGGCGGTGAAATACAAACGGATGCTAATTGTGTTGAACATACAAAACAAATTTATAAAGAAAGCACTTTTGAAAGTATTGCAAAAGTATGTAAATCAAGAAACATTCGGCTTTCTGATTACGTTTTTGAAAATGAAGACCCGGACATTAAACCATATTTGATGGCAGTTTGGAAAACGATGCAAAATGCCATCAACGAAGGTTTAAGCAAAAGCGGAATTTTACCGGGCGGTCTTTCTGTAGAGCGGAAAGCGCAATTTTTGTTTAATCAAAAACATATAGATGAAAGTCCACAAACCAGAGAAAACCGATTGGTTTGCTCTTACGCATTCGCGGTTAGTGAACAAAACGCCGACTGCGGTGTTATAGTTACTGCGCCTACCTGTGGTTCTTGTGGAGTATTGCCCGCAGTTTTAAAATATATGCAAGATAAAAATAATTTCACTGATGAAGATATCGTACGTGCTCTTGCGGTTGCAGGTCTTATTGGAAACATCGTCGCCACTAATGCGTCCATAAGTGGCGCGGAGTGCGGTTGTCAAGCAGAAATCGGGACGGCTTGCAGTATGTCAGCTGCTGCTTTGTGTGAATTGTTTGAAATGGGAATTGACCAAATTGAATATGCAGCCGAAGTAGCCATGGAGCACCATTTAGGTCTTACCTGTGACCCTGTTTGCGGTCTTGTTCAAATCCCTTGCATTGAACGAAATGCTGTTGCTGCTATGCGTGCAATTAACGCCCTAAGCCTTGCAAATTTTTTGTTTGCAAACAGAAAAGTATCATTTGATGTAGTGGTTGAGACTATGTATCAAACGGGAAAGGATTTATCACATCTTTACCGTGAAACATCTGAGGGTGGTCTTGCAAAACTGTATACAAGCAAATAAAGTTAAAAAGGCTTGACCGCTTCGGTCAAGCCTTTTTCGTTAGAATAAAGTTGTTATCCAATAAATCAAACCATAAATCACACTCGCAACAGTACCATACACGATCACGGGGCCTGCTATCGTGAACATTTTTGCTGCCATGCCGAGCACGAAACCCTCGCTTTTGAACTCAATAGCAGGTGCAGCAATGGAGTTGGCAAAGCCGGTGATAGGCACCAATGTGCCGGCGCCCGCGTGCTTAGCAATATTATCATAAATCTTGAAAGCGGTGAGTACCACGCTCAAAGTAATGAGCGACATAGAACATACCGTGCGGGACATTTCCTCGTTCAAACCGCCATTTTGCGCCACCTGCACAATGACCTCGCCAACCGCACAGATCACACCACCGATCAAAAACGCCCATATACAGTTTTTGAATGTCGGCGATTTGGGTGCTGCCGCTTTTTGCATTTGTTTATATTCCTGTCCGCTGATTTCCATATCTATCCCTCCGTGGCAATAGTTTCTGCCGTGCAAGAAAAAATATGCAAAAAAAGACCGCGCAAAGCGCGGTCTTTTTCAATTTAATTTTCAGTACTCTCTTTCATTTTCTTTAAAACCGTTCGCACGCCCCAGCCCATCAGGTTGCCGACCAAGGCGATACCACCGTAGATAAATGCAGCACCCCAAACGCTGCTGCTGAAATATATCAGCATGGTGGGGAAAAACAACAAGCATGCCGCTACTGCATAAATGGAGCAAAAGCCGTGCTTGCATCCTAAAATAATAGAGCTGGCATATATATACAGCGGGAACGCCAAATGCAGCAAGCCTACGCGTAAAAACGCCTCTCCTTTCGCCGCGTCCATCCCCATGCCGACGATGGGTAATACATAGTACAGTGCCAGTAAAATACCGCAAAAGGCAAGTATCATACGGATGCGTTTACGTCTTTTATTGAGACTCATCTTTTTCTCCTGCTTTCTTTTTCTTTAATCCGATAATTCCCGCGAGCATCAGCAGCGGGAAAACGGTGGTAACCAAAATACCGGCTTTCAAACCTGCCTGTGGCGCAACCGCGCCTGTATTTTCCAAAAGCGTCGCAACACCGCCCGCGATCCACGGTCCCAAAGAGCAGCCCGCATCACCGCAAAGCGCCAACGCGCCGAACATCAAAGCGCCGCCGTTAGGAAATCTTTCAGCAGCGAAGCTGGTAGTGCCCGGCCACATAAGGCTCACGCTAAATCCGCATATCGCGCACCCCACCAACGAGAGCCACGGCAGCGGTGACAAAACAATCGTAAGATACGAGAGCACACACAATCCGGCGCAAAAAAGCAACGAACGTTTTAGATCCAATTTGTGTCCCAAAATACCGTACAGCACCCGTCCCGCACCCATGGTGATCGCAAACAAGCAAGGTCCGAAAAGGTCGCCCGCAGCTTTGGAAATTCCAAGTCCCTGCTCCGCGAAAAAACTTGCCCATTGGGAGACGGTAAGCTCCGCAGAGCCCGCCGCCAGCATAAATAACATAAAAAGTGGGAACACACCGGAAAACAGCTTTTTCGCGCCGCAGCTTTCCGCCTCGGTCACCATCGGTGCGAGCGGCACCTTTAAAAACGCAATCATATTTCCAAGCGGTAATACCGCCCATGCGATGGGAATCCAATACCACGCAGTCTCACCGATGAACAGCAAAACAACGGTGGATAGCAACACCACCAGCATCTGTCCCCAGCAGTAAAACGAATGCAAAAAACTCATAGCAGAGGCTTTTCGGTCGCCGGGTAAAGCTTCCACCACCGGACTGACACACACCTCTAAGATACCGCCGCCAAAGGCATAAAACAGTACCGCGGCGATCAAGCCCGGCAGAGCATTGGACAACAGCATCGGCAAAGCGCCGAGCGACACAAGACCAACAGCGGCGGAAATATGCGCTGCAACGATCACACGTCGGTAACCAAAACGCGCGACCAACTTCACCGACAACGCATCTACCAGCAGTTGACAACCGAAATTCAGCAAGATCAAATTACTGAGCATGATGGTGGAAATACCGTATTGCTCCTGAAAAATCACAAACAAAAGCGGCGCTAAATTGTTGACCACCGCCTGCACAATATACCCCACGTAGCACGCAAAGCGGGTGGGGCGATACGAAACATCCTGCATAGCATAACATTCCTTTCGGAAAATCCACTCCAAATTCTACACGAAAACCCCAAAAAAGTAAAGTGTTATCCGTATTTTTTACGCTTGCGGTTTAATATCCATAAGGTGACCATCGGTGTGAGTGCTAGCAACACCATTGCCACCACATCCGAATAGGTACCAAAGGTCGCGGCGATCTTTTCCCACGAGTTGCCCGCCAGCGCACCGAAATATACCAAGGCGGTATTCCACACAAACGAGCCCACCGTTGTCAGCATCAAAAATGGTAAAAACGGCATTTTTGCCATGCCGGCAGGAATGGAAATAACGCTACGCACGATGGGAATACAGCGGCACAGCAGCACCGCAGACGCCCCGCGCTTTTCAAACCATCCCATTGCGCTTTCCACATCCGCGCGCCGAAAATGCAATATCTTCCCTACTCTGCCGTCCAAGAGACGCATGACGCGGTCATCACCGAGCAATCTGCCTGCAAAATACAAAATAATTGCACCGAGCAGCGCACCCGCGGTAGCCGCCAAAATAACCCACCACAGCTGCATGTCGGTACAGGTGGTCATAAACCCGCCAAAGGTGAGGATGACCTCCGACGGAATGGGCGGAAATACATTTTCCAGCGCAATAAGGAACACCACACCGCTGTAACCCCACGCATTCATTACGCCGATTATCCATTCTCGCATACACTCTCCCCCTATTCTGTCATACAGTATGAGAGTGAGCGAAATATAAGAACAGCGGACAAAGCAAAAACCTCTGTCAAGTGAAAACACTTGACAGAGGTTTTGAAAACTCAATCAGCGCTGCACACGACCGGAGCCGTCGCCGCCGGCGAGGTTTTGCACCTCGGCGACCGATACCTGGTTGAAGTCGCCCTCGATGCTGTGTTTCAGACAGCTTGCTGCTACCGCAAACTCGATGGTCTGCTGCGGTGCGAAGCCGCTCAGCAACGAATAGATGAGACCGCCGCCGAAGCTGTCGCCGCCGCCAACGCGGTCAACGATATGCATACGGTACTGCTTGCTGAAATAGAAGTCGTTGCCGTCATACAGCATCGCAGCCCAATCGTTATCATTAGCAGAGATGGAGGAACGCAGAGTGATGGCAACGTGGCTGAAACCGAAACGGTCTTTGAGCTGTCTTGCCACATCCTTGTAGCCTTCGTGATTGACTTCGCCCTTGGTAACGTCGGTATTGGCAGCATGAATGCCGAACACATCCGCAGCATCCTCTTCGTTAGCGATGCAAACGTCCACGTATTTGCACAGCTCACCCATCACCTCACCGGCTTTTTCGCGGGTCCACAGCTTTTTGCGATAGTTAAGGTCGCAGCTGACGGTGATACCGCGGGCTTTGGCGGCTTTCAGTGCCTCCAAGCAGATAGCGGCAACATTGTCGCCCAGAGCGGGGGTAATACCGGTGAAATGGAACCAATCGGCACCCTCAAAAATGGCATCCCAATCAAAGTCCGCGGTGGTCGCGGTCGCGATCGAAGAACCGGCACGGTCATAAATCACCTTGGAGGGACGCTGAGAAGCGCCTTTTTCCAAGAAATAGATGCCCACGCGGTCACCGCCGCGGGTGATGGATTTGGTATCTACACCAAAGCGGCGCAGAGGATTGACAGCGGCCTGACCGATATCGTGGGTGGGCAGTTTAGTGACAAATGCGGCATCCATGCCATAGTTTGCGAGCGAGACTGCCACATTGGCTTCGCCGCCGCCGTAGGTGGCACCAAAGCTATCAGTCTGCACAAATCTGTAATACCCCTCGGGGGCAAGGCGCAACATAATTTCACCAAAGGTAACAATGCGTTTCATTTCTTTCTTCCTTTCATATTGTAAAAATTACACTTCTATTTTAACAAATCATTCGAAAAAGTCAATAGCCTTTGCTATATCACGGCAACTTATGCAATGTTTATCAAAAAGGATTGCAATATGAAAGGAAATTTGCTATCATCCCTCGATGTAAAGGAGATGGGTACATAGCTTTTTCAAGGATAAGCCTACGGTACGCAATGCAATTCTGCTCGGCGGATTATGCTCGGTAGCATATCTATCTGTATATATAGCGCGCAACGTTCTGAGTGCAGTGTCACCGCAGATGATAGAGGGCGGCAACTTCGATAACGAACAGATCGCCTACCCGTCCTCCGTATATTTCATTTCCTACGCTGTCGGTCTACGGCGCGTGCGGCTTTTTCCTTTCCATGATCTACAGTCCGATGACAAAGGTGGTCGCCGAAAACACTAAGCCTATTTATGCTATCCGTTGCAGTCTTGGATACACCTTTGCCTCCTTTTTCGGTTCGGTGGGATGAGTAAAAACATAAAAAAGCGGTGTTCGCAAAATTGCGAACACCGCTTTTTTTAAAATCATCTTATTTCGCTTCTGCAACTGCAACAGCGCAAGCAACGGTCATACCGACCATCGGGTTATTACCCGCGCCGATGAGACCCATCATCTCCACGTGCGCAGGCACGGAGGAGGAGCCGGCGAACTGTGCGTCACCGTGCATACGACCCATGGTATCGGTCAGGCCGTAGGAAGCAGGGCCACCCGCCACGTTGTCGGGATGCAGGGTACGACCGGTACCGCCGCCGGAAGCCACGGAGAAATATTTCTTATCGTTCTCCATAGTCCATTTCTTATAGGTGCCGGCGACCGGATGCTGGAAGCGGGTCGGGTTGGTGGAGTTACCGGTGATGGAAACTTCAACCTTCTCGTGCTTCATGATCGCAACGCCTTCGGATACGTCGTTCGCACCGTAGCATTTCACCTTCGCGCGCTCGCCGTCGGAGAAAGCCTTCTCGCGGACGATTTTCAGCTCATCGGTGTAGAAATCATACTCGGTCTCCACATAGGTGAAGCCGTTGATGCGGCTGATGATGTAAGCCGCGTCTTTGCCCAAACCATTGAGGATAACGCGCAGCGGTTTTGTACGGACCTTGTTGGCCTTCTCGGCAATACCGATCGCGCCTTCAGCAGCTGCGAAGGACTCATGGCCGGCCAGGAACGCGAAGCACTCGGTGTCTTCTTCAAGAAGGATCTTGCCCAGGTTGCCGTGGCCAAGGCCTACCTTACGGCGGTCAGCAACAGAACCCGGAATGCAGAATGCCTGCAGGCCGATGCCGATGGCGGCAGCGGCGTCAGCAGCCTTGCGGCAGCCCTTCTTGATGGCGATGGCG
>JAZUAN010000007.1:0-1627 GCA_045638005.1 Acutalibacteraceae bacterium
TTAGTTTTTTCGGCTTTCCAAATAGTTTTGCAAAATGATAGAAGCTGACACGGCGTCTATAACCTCTTTTCGTTTCTTCCCTCGTACATCTGTTTCGTTCAAAAAACCAATAGCAGACATCGTTGTCATGCGTTCATCCCAAAGTTCGATCGGCAAATCGGTCATACTGCGCAGCATTTGGGCGAAATTTTCTGCACGTTTAGCACTTTCTCCACAGCTGCCATCCATATTTTTAGGATGTCCGATCACAATCATTTCCGCCTTTTCCGCGACAGCGATTTCCAACACTTTTGCAGGCACCTTTTCCGGATTTCCTTCTTGAATCGTACAAAGCGGAGATGCCAATATCTCCCCTTTGTCACACACAGCAACACCGGTACGTACCAATCCTAAGTCCACAGCGAGTATACGCAATTTCATCACGCTCCTTAGAAACAAGAATAACATTTTCCACTTCTTTTTGCAAGAATATCGCACCACTTTTTACACACCTGCATAATTTGGTAGTGGACAAAGTGTAAATACAGTCAAAAACTGTATTGGAAAGGAGCAAGTATTGTGAATAACAACATCAATACCGGTTGTTCTTGTGAGCAAGACATGGTATATCTGCCCGTTATGGCATTTGTACAGCGTCAGGTTTTACAAGCGGTTTATGAACCGGAGCAGGCGCTACGCTGCGGCACATTATTTCCGGAGATTTATAAACCGTTTAAAGGAGGCTGCCATCATGGATAATCGTGTTGCCATGATGCAACGCATCAAAGCCTATGACTTCGCATTGGTCGAAATGAATCTGTATTTGGATACACACCCAGATGACTGTCAAGCGCTGGCTTTATTCAAAATGTACAGAGAAAAGCGCTCACAGCTGGTTGAAGAATACGAAGCGCTTTTCGGCCCTTATATTGTAACCGTTGATAATGTACAGGGAGATACCTTTACATGGATAAACGATCCGTGGCCCTGGGACTACTGTAAGGAGGCTTGAAACCAATGTGGCAATATGAGAAAAAACTACAATATCCCGTAAAAATCGCTACTCCAAACCCCAAAATCGCACAACTTATCATCTCACAATACGGCGGTCCGGACGGCGAACTCGGCGCCTCGTTACGCTACCTCAGTCAGCGATACACTATGCCGTATCCCGAACTCAAAGCTCTCCTTACGGACATCGGCACCGAAGAATTAGCGCACCTTGAAATGATATGCGCGATGGTATATCAATTGACACGCAACTTGAGCGAGTCTGAGATCAAAGCGAAGGGTTTTGACACCTATTTTGTGGATCATACCGCCGGTGTTTACCCCATCGCCGCCTCAGGCGTACCGTGGACAGCAGCATATATAGGTGTAAAGGGAGATGCCATTACAGATCTGCACGAAGATTTAGGGGCTGAACAGAAAGCGCGTACCACCTATGACAACCTCATTCGTCTGATTGACGATCCGGATGTGCTGGATCCGTTGCGTTTTCTGCGCCAAAGAGAGCTCAATCACTACCAGCGCTTCGGCGAAGCCCTGGAAATCACCACCGATCGCCTCAACAGCAAAAACTACTATATTTGCAATCCTTCCTTTGACAAAGGTTGCGGAAAATAATGAAATAAAAAGCGAGCTGATA
>JAZUAN010000008.1:0-25592 GCA_045638005.1 Acutalibacteraceae bacterium
TTCTTTTTCGTTGTTTTTCGCAACAAAACCATATAAAAGAAATATCATCAGTATAAATCTCCTTAAAATACAGATAATAACAACACAATTTGAAATTAAAGGAGATTTATATATGAAAGCAACAGGAATAGTTAGAAGAATTGAGGAATGCGTTATAAGAACCTCACGCCGCACACGAAAACAAGTTTTCGGCGGCTGAGAGAACCTTGTTACTCATTTCATTCGCAATAATAGGGCAAACCGTAAAATAGTCAGTATTGATGCGGGTTTCAAGCAGTTTGCCCCACCCGACGCATTGGTGTCAAAAATGGGTTTTGGGCGGTATAAACAAGGCCAGACTTATTATTGCGTCTTTATAAAAATATATACTACATAGTGACACTTGCTTTTTGCATAAAAAGTTGTATAATAATAATATATACCTAAAAAGGAGAACCAAAAATGAAAGTTGTGATTCTTGCGGGTGGCTTCGGAACACGCATTTCCGAAGAAAGCCAATTCAAACCTAAACCGATGCTTGAAATAGGCGGCAAACCAATTCTTTGGCACATTATGAAAGAGTACTCGTATTATGGCTTTAACGAGTTCGTTATTTGCGCGGGCTATAAACAGCACATCATAAAAGAATGGTTTGCTGATTACTTTTTACATAACAGCGATATTACTTTCGATTTTACGGATGGAAAGAACAATATGATAGTTCACGACCGGCGTTGTGAAAATTGGAAGGTTACGGTTGTTGATACAGGCCTTCACACTATGACAGGCGGCAGAATAAAACGCATTCAAAAGTATATTGGGGACGAGCCGTTCTTGATGACCTATGGTGATGGCGTTTGCGATGTAAATGTGCAAGAGCTTGTTAAATACCACCGTTCGCACGGTAAAATTGCTACGTTAACGGCTGTGATGCTTGAACAAGAAAAAGGTATTTTAGATATAGGCGGAGACAATGCCGTTAAATCCTTTAGAGAGAAAAACCAAAATGATTCTGCGCCGATAAATGCGGGATATATGGTATTGGAGCCTAAGATATTTGACTATATCGAGGGCGATAATACGGTTTTCGAGCGCGAACCTCTTGAAAAACTGGTTTCTGATGGACAACTGATGAGCTATTTGCATAGAGGATATTGGCAGTGTATGGATACAAAAAGAGAAATGGAAAAGCTCGAGAAGTATTTGGCCGATGGCGTCGCGCCATGGAAAAAATGGGAAGATTAAGGTAAGTGTATGGATATTAATTTTTATAACGGAAAAAAAGTATTTGTAACGGGTCATACCGGATTTAAGGGCTCGTGGCTTTGCCGAATACTTGTGAATGCCGGCGCTATTGTTACGGGTTACAGTCTGGAACCGCCTTCGGAACCTAATCTGTTTAACATTGCCGAACTTGAGGACAAGATGACAAGTGTTATAGGTGATATTAGAGATTTTGATGCTCTAAAGGCGGCTTTTGATAAGGCGAAACCCGAAATAGTTCTGCACTTAGCCGCACAACCTATCGTACGCGACAGTTATAAGGCTCCGCGCTATACCTATGAAACAAATGTCATGGGGACCGTAAACATATTAGAGTGTGTAAGGCGGTCGGATACGGTTAAAAGCGTGGTCAACGTAACCACCGATAAGGTTTATCGCAACAACGAGTGGTGCTGGGGTTACCGTGAGAACGAGCCGCTCGACGGTTTCGACCCGTATTCCAATTCTAAAAGTTGCTCTGAACTTGTTACGCACAGCTACATAAACAGTTTCTTTGACGGTAAAGTATCCGTATCAACGGCTAGGGCAGGCAATGTAATCGGCGGTGGCGATTTTGCCAACGACCGTATCATACCGGATTGTGTCAGGGCGATGGCGCAAGGCAAAACAATCGGCGTTCGCAACCCTTATTCCACACGACCTTATCAACACGTCTTGGAGCCGTTAGCGGTATATTTAACTATTGCAAAAAAGCAGTATGAGGATGCTTCCTTTGCTGGGTTTTATAACGTGGGACCTGATGATTGTGATTGTGTTACCACAGGCGAACTGGTAACGCTATTCTGCAAATGCTGGGGCGGGGATGCTTCCTGGGAAAGCCAAGCCGAAGAAAACGCTCCGCACGAAGCAAACTTCTTAAAACTTGACTGCAGCAAGGTGAAATCAACCTTTGGATGGCAACATAGGTGGCATATAACCGAATGTATGGAAATGACCTGCCGTTTCAGCAAGGTGTGGCTGTCCGGCGGTAATGTGGCAGAAGAAATGGACAGAGAAATCAAAGAATTTTTTGGAGGAAAATAAATATGGCCAAGTGGTCCAATGAAACAGAAGCGCGCGCGCAGATAAAAGAGTTGGTTGCACAGTTTTATCACGATTTTAAGGAGAAGAAGGATTCTTTTCAACCCGGTGACCGCGTAACCTATGCATCCCGTGTTTTCGATGAAGCGGAGATGTGCGCGTTAACCGATGCAACTTTAGATTTTTGGCTTACCACCGGAAGATTTGCCGATGAGTTTGAAAAGAATTTTGCGGAGTGGATAGGCGTTAAATTTGCCCATCTCGTAAACAGTGGTTCTTCTGCAAATTTGATTGCTTTTATGGTATTGACTGCTCCTGAACTTGGGGAACGCCAAATTAAACGCGGCGACGAGGTAATTACTGTTGCCTGCGGATTTCCCACAACAGTTGCCCCCATTTTGCAGTATGGCGCTGTGCCGGTGTTCGTGGACGTAACTGTGCCGCAGTATAACATTGATGTAACTGCGCTTGAATCGGCGCTCTGTGAGAAAACCAAAGCGGTTATGATTGCGCACACCTTGGGTAATCCTTTTGACCTAGCCGCAGTCAAGGCGTTTTGCGAGAAGCATAACCTGTGGCTGATTGAGGACAACTGTGATTCCTTGGGCTCTAAGTACACAATTGACGGGGCAACCAAATACACAGGCACGTGGGGCGATATTGGCACAAGTAGTTTTTACCCGCCACACCATATGACGATGGGTGAGGGAGGCTGCGTTTATACCGATAATCCTCTACTCAATAAGCTTATACTCAGCTACCGTGATTGGGGCAGAGATTGTATTTGCCCTTCCGGCAGAGATAATTTTTGTAACCATCGCTATGATGGTCAATACGGCTTATTGCCTAAAGGTTATGACCATAAATATGTTTACAGCCATTTTGGGTACAACCTCAAGGTTACCGATATGCAGGCGGCAATTGGTTGTGAGCAGTTAAAGAAATTTCCTACTTTTATTGAGCGCCGCAGACATAATTGGCAGAGATTGTATGAGGCGTTACTACCTTTCGAAGACCGCATAATTTTACCTCAGCCGGCTCCTAACAGTGTCCCCAGCTGGTTTGGTTTCCTTATTACATTGAGAGAAGATTGTGGCTTGGAACGTGAAAAAGTAGTGCGCTATATTGAGAGCAAAAATATTCAGACACGTCTTCTGTTTAGCGGAAATCTAATTAAACACCCGTGTTTTGACAGCATCAGAGATACAGATGCTTATCGTGTTTCGGGTTCCCTTAACAACACCGACTTTATTATGAACAATACTTTTTGGGTAGGTGTTTATCCCGGTATGACCGATGAAATGATTGATTATATGGCTAAAGTTATTGGGGAAGTAGTGTGCAATGAGAATTGCTGAAGCAGCTAAACGGTGCAAAACCCTTTTTGTTCAATTTATAAAGTTTGGAATTGTTGGTTTTTCAAATACATTTATATCATTACTTACATACTATATATTGGTGTTTTTAGGGGTCAACTATTTAATCGCAAATACGGCGGGTTTTGTTCTGAGTGTTATTAATTCTTATTTTTGGAACAGCCGATATGTTTTCAAGGGCAAGACCGAAGCAAACGACATCCGTGCATTTTTAAAGGTTTTTATTTCGTATTTGGTTAGCTTTTGTATTTCGAGCATATTGATATATCTCTTTGTACAAATATTGAGTATATCAGAGTATCTTGCTCCGATTCTTCGACTGATAGTTACCATCCCTCTCAATTTCTTTATGAACAAGTTATGGGCGTTTAAGGACAAAACGAAATAGGAGTTCAGAGTAATAATGCGGCAGAAAATATCAGATTACATTGCAGATTTTTTGGTAAAAAATGACATAACGGATGTTTTTACGGTGACGGGTGGCGGGGCGATGCACCTGAATGATTCTTTTGGGCATCATCCCAACTTGCACTGTACTTACAATCACCACGAACAAGCATCTGCTATGGCAGCAGAAGCATATGCCAGAATGGATAACAAAATCGCGGCTGTTTGTGTTACTACGGGACCCGGTGCTACCAATGCTATTACAGGTGTAGCAGGGGGATGGATGGACTCTATACCAATGCTGATATTTTCAGGGCAAGCAAGGTATGCAACCACCGTACAGGCATCGGGCTTGGAGTTGCGAACAAGGGGCGTGCAAGAATTTGATATTGTCTCTTGTGTGCGTAACATGACAAAATATGCTCATATGATTACCGATCCCGCGGATATTCGTTACTGCTTGGAAAAAGCTTTGTATATCGCGCGTTCCGGAAGGCCGGGACCATGCTGGCTGGATATTCCGCTGGATATTCAAGGGGCAACCGTGGAAACAGAAACATTGGTAGGATATGTTGAACCTCAAGAGGATTATGCGCCTGCTACCGGTGTTGCCGAAGATATCATTCGCAGAATCCAAGCAGCTGAAAGACCGATTCTGTTTGTTGGTAACGGCGTGCGGTTGTCCGGGGCGCACGACAAGTTTATAAGTTTGATAGAAAAACTTAACATTCCTGTTGTAACCGGTATGAGCAGTGTGGATGCTGTTCATTCAACGCATCCTTTGTATGTTGGCAGAAGTGGCGGAACGGGAGACCGTGCAGGGAATTTTGCGATACAAAACTGCGATTTATTGCTTTCTCTCGGCAGCAGATTGAGCTATTTTCAAACAGGATTTAACGATAAGACTTGGGCACGTGCAGCATTTAAAATTATTAACGATATCGACCCTGCGGAACTTGAAAAGGACAGCATCCATGCTGATATGAAGATTTGCTGTGATGTCAGAAAACTAATGAATGCTCTCAATATGGCGTTGAGCACTGCTTTACCGCCTAAAAAAGAATGGAGCGACACTTGTCAGGGGTGGAAAGAAAAATACCCTGTAGTTTTGCAAAAGCATTACGAGGACACAAAACCTAATATATATGCGTTTTACAATGAAATGACTAAGCGTTTGAGCGGCAGTGACGCGTTAGTAGTCAGTGTCGGAACATCTCGCGTTGCAGGTTCGCAAAGCAGCATCATTCACGAAGGGATGCGCTTTATTACCAATCCGTCAACAGCCGCTATGGGATACGGATTGCCTGCCGCTATCGGTATTTGTGTGGCTAAAAAATGCAAAAAAACCATTCTTGTTACAGGGGACGGCAGTCTGCAAATGAATCTGCAGGAATTACAGACCATCGTCCACAACAAACTTCCTATTGTTATGTTCGTGATGAATAATCAAGGGTATCATTCTATACGAATGACGCAAAGCACATATTTTGGCAAACCCTTGGTTGGTGTTGGCTCGGACAGCGGGGACATCAGTTTCCCCGACTTGAAGAAAATAGCAACGGCTTACGAGATACCATTTATTCGCTGTGAAAAATTATGTGATATGGTCGATTGTATCGAAAAGGCCTTGAGTCATCAAGCCGAACCTGTAATCTGTGAGATGATGCTTTCAACCGACCAGATTACAGAACCCAAAGCTTCCAGTAAAAAGCTGGACAACGGACAGATGGTTTCCGCGCCTTTGGAAGATATGGCGCCGTTTTTACCAAAAGAAGAATTAAAAGAAAATATGTTTATTCCTTTGGTAAATTATGAATAAAATCTTACGGGGGTGCTCTATGAACGCAGTAGTCGTTACCGGTGCAACCAGCATGATTGGTGTTGCCATTATCCGTTCGTGCTTAAAAAACGGTGTTTCCAAAATATATGCGGTTGTTCGTCCGGATTGTAAAAAGCTCCATAGATTACCGAAAAATAATAAGATAGAAATTATCTGTTGTGATATAGAAAACTACGGCAATTTACCCGATTTGCTCCCAGAAAAATGCGATGTGTTTTATCATGTCGCCTGGAGCTTGACCGGCTCGTCAAGAAATGCGGATTTGTCTGAACAATGTAAAAATATATTATATACCTTAGACGCCGTCAATGCTGCGACAGCATTAGGATGCAGCAAATTTATAGGTGCCGGTTCTCAGGCTGAGTATGGAAGATTGGATATCGAAAGAATATCTCCCGAATCTCCTGTTAACCCTGTGCAACCGTACGGCATTGCAAAATATGCGGCAGGCAAAATGGCGCTTGAACAGGCAGATAGATTAGGCATATCGTGCCTGTGGGTTAGAATTTTCAGCGTATATGGTATTTATGACAAGCCAAGCTCTATGATTTCTTCTTCTTTGTCTAAATTAATCGAGGGACAAGTGGCACAATACACCCCTGCGGAACAACGCTGGGATTATCTTTTTAGTGAAGATGCAGGGGAAGCATTCTATTTGATAGGAGAAAAAGCTTGCGGAAACAAGGTGTATTGTTTGGGAAGCGGCATCGCACGTCCCCTGAAGGATTACATCGAACAGATGCGAGTTGCCGTTGCAAACGATGCAAAAGTAGATATTGGCTCTTTGCCATACCCCGCAGGCGTATTAATGAATCTTTGTGCTGATATTCAATCGCTGGAAGAGGATACGGGATTTTATCCTGAAACGGATTTTAGCGAGGGAATCAAAAAAACTATTGCGTGGATGCGCGCAAAGGAGAATTGAGATAATATGAAAAAAATCAGTATTATGGTAGCTTGCTATAACGAACAAGAAAATGTTGTCCCGCTGTCAGAAGCGATTGTGCGTTGTATGGAAGAAGAGTTGCCGCAATATGATTATGAGCTTGTTTTTATTGATAATCATTCTGTGGACAATACCCGTCCTCTCCTAAGAGAAATTTGTGCAAAAAACGAGAAAATCAAAGCAATATTTAATGCGGCAAATTTCGGACAGATGCGCTCTCCCGTATATGGTCTGAAACAAACTACGGGTGATTGTACCATAAAAATGTGCGCTGACTTTCAAGACCCCATCGAAATGATTCCCAAATTTGTTAAAGAATGGGAAAACGGATATAAGGTCGTCATCGGCTCAAAAACCAAAAGCAAAGAGAATCCGCTTTTATATGCTCTGCGCGGGTTCTATTATAAACTGTTTAATAAGCTTTCTGATGTGGAACATATTCCACAGTTTACCGGCTTTGGATTATATGACCGTTCGTTTATAAACGTTTTAAAGGAAGTCAAAGACCCCCTGCCATATTTCAGAGGAATTGTTGCGGAGTACTCTAATGAACGGAAGGTAATTACATATACCCAACCCAAACGCGCGGCAGGAAAGAGCAATAATAATCTGTATACGTTGTATGATATCGGTATTACAGGTCTTACTACCTATTCAAAAAGCTTGATGCGTCTTGCAATCCTCGTTGGAACTTTATGCGCAGGTGTTAGTTTCATTTCGGCAATTGTGTACTTCATCTACAAACTGTTTCATTGGTACACGTTTGATGCAGGAATAATCCCCTTGATCATTGGAATTTTTCTTTTAGGCGGAATTCAGTTGATATTTATAGGTGTTTTGGGAGAATACATCTTGACCATCAATACACGTGTTATGGGTCGACCTTTAGTTGTTGAGGAAGAACGCATCAATTTTGACGAGGATTGACGGAGGGAACACAATGCTTAATAAGCCGGAAGAAAAGTCACTATTAACTGAAATGACAGGGTATATTAAAAACCTTTGGTATATGCTTTCGCTGGGCGTTTGCACGCTTGCAACCTATGGTTACTTTTTAACGCACTATGCAGTCAGTATAGATGACCTTTCCGCTGATAGATACTATTACGGAGAGTTGTTTGCGCAAGGTCGTTTCACGAACACGATAATTCATCATCTTTTCGGGTTTATAGATAACAGTCCATGGATTCGAGACCTGTGCGGTTTGCTGTTACTGGCGACATCCGCAATTGTTTTTTGTGTTCTGCTTGATAAATTTGTGCAGTTTAAAACGCAAACCCCTAAAATCATATTCTCTTGTCTGTTGGTTTCTGCGCCGATATTTGCTGAACTTTTTTCTTATAACGGAACATGCATTTCTACCGGCGGCGGTTTTCTTTTTGTTGCGCTTTCTTTGTATTTTACATTACTTAGCCGGAAGGGAAAGCGCATAAAATACCTTTTACTTTCATCTGTACTGATTGCCGTTACCGTATCGTGGTATGAGTCTTTACTAGTCGTATATGTAGAAGCTGTTTTTGCACTACTGATTTTAGAATATGTTACGGCAAAAGATAAAATTTCTCTAAAGACCGTTGTTTTAGAAGGATTATATTTTGCGATACCGTTGGCGATAGGCGTTGTTGCAGAGTTTCTCATCCAAGCTGCGGTCATCGGTATTTTCGAATTAAAACAGCAAGCAATGGTAAGCAATTCTGTTGAACTGCTTTCGCTAGGACAAATAGTTAACGTTATTAAAAGTATCTTTAAAAAATTCTTTTTGGCGGCTATGTGGCACAAAACTATTGTGATTTTCGTGGCAAGCTCGGTTTTAAGTTTGGCGCTGTGCATATACTATTGCGTTAAGAAAAAAAGTTTTGTCCCGATATTGCTTTTTGCGGGACTAATATTTACAAACTTTATGTTATGCTTCTTAAGTACGGATAGTGTAAATTACAGGACGTGCCAATGCTTTGCATTCTTCACCGCATTTGTGGTACTTTTTCTGTTGTTAAGCTTTGAAAAATCTGAAAAGTACAGCGGAAAGAAACTTCACAAATTCCTCTGTTTAGCCGCGGTATATCTGATAATAGTACAAATTTCTACAAGTAATTATTGGTATTTCTGGGATTATCAAAGATATGAGGAAGAGGCAAACACAATAAAGCATATTTCTGTTACCCTTGCAGAAAATTACGATATTTCTAAACCCATTGTTTTTACGGGTGAATATAAACTTAGCGATGAAGTATTAGAACATTCGTATGTCACTACCGATTCTTTTGCTTATAAAGCAAACAATACTATACGCGCGCTTATCGGTGAGGATCATCTTCCGGCAGACGAAAATGGATACGCTAATAAAATACCTCAAACCATCGTTTCGTCGTATATCAATTGGGGAATGTATGCATTCAGACCGGAAGGCACGGAGTTGTTCAATTTTATTAAGTTCCATGGTATTGATTACCTAAAGCCGGGAACGAAAGAGATGTCTGAAGAAGCACAAGAACTTGCAGTTGATATGCCGAGATGGCCACAAAAAGGTTCCATTCTTGATGTAGGTGAATATATCATCGTCAATTTTTAAGGGAGATGCCGCATATAGCAGTATTGAATACCATAATTAAAGAAAACATAACGCAAACGTTTTAAGTAGAAATATAATAATTTCGAAAGAGCACTCAGTATAAATCTCCTTGTTTTACAGATACTAACAGTACAAATTTGTAAAGCAAGGAGATTATTATATATTATGAAAGCAACTGGAATAGTTCGTAGAATCGAGGCTCGTGTTATAATAACACAAAAGTGCGATAAAGCCTTATAAATACTGGGCTTTCGGGTGAATTTGGGAGAAAAATTTTTGTCGAAAAACAGCATAGTTTGACTTATACATAGCAAAAGCGAGGGGAAATTTCCCTCGCTTAATGTTTTTTCTTTCGTTCCTTTTTTGCCTTTTTGACTATTAAATTAAATCCGACTAAATCATAAGAACAAGTAAAGATAATTCTATTTTGTCTGTTTCTAATTATAGCATCCTTTTCCAATGGCTTGCCATAGGGCTCAAATTCTTTAACTTCTACTTTTTTAACATCCTTCCAAAAAACTTGTTTTTCTAAAACCCAAAATTTTTTTATTGTTATCCCCTCATCGTCTATGAGGCAACGGTACGAAATATGGTAAAGGACAATTAAAAAGCTACCAATTGAAGCAGCGCTTAATATGTATAAAAAAACTTTATCAAAAAAGCCAAAAGAAAAGGTGCAGATTACAAAAAACAAACAAATCACAAACCAATATATAACGGAACTACGTAAATAATATGCTGTAAAATTATCTGGTAATAGTTCTTTTTCTGCTTCTCTTGCTTTTTTGTAAATTTTTTCAGTAATACATTTATCTATGAAATCTAAAATGATAGTACGACGCATTATTTCATCTCCTTTGCGATATTTAAATTATATCACACATAACTCAAAAAGTAAATTGTTGCAGTATAAATCTCCTTAAAATACAGATAATAACAACACAATTTGTAATTTAAGGAGAAATGTATATATGAAAGCCACTGGAATAGTTAGAAGAATTGATGATTTAGGTCGTGTGGTTATTCCCAAGGAAATCCGTCGCACCATCCGCATCAGAGAGGGCGATCCGCTTGAGATCTTCACCGACAATGACGGCGAGGTGGTGTTCAAAAAGTATTCGCCGGTGGGGGAACTGTCCCCTTTTGCAGTGCAATACGCAGATGTGCTGTCCCGCGCATGCGGCATGACGGTGCTCATCTGTGACCGCGATCGGGTGGTAGCTGCCGCGGGGAGTAACCGCAAAGACTTTCTCGAACGCCGCATATCCGCAACCCTTGAGGACACCATGGATCGCCGACAGACCCACGTGGCAGTTGCAGGCGGTATCCGCTTGCAGCCGGTGGAGGGAATGGACCGCGCCGCAGCCGTGGCGGTGCCCATCCTGGCGTCGGGTGACATCACCGGTGCGGTTTGTATGATCCAGCCCGAGACCGGTGCCGTGCCCTCCGAGGGGGACATTAAATTGGCACAGGTCGCCGCGGCGTTCTTAGGCAAACAGATGGAAGAATAAAGAGAACCACGCAATAAGGGGCATTTCCCTTATGGGTCGTACCCCTGAGGACAGTTTGCGCGCTTTGCGGCAATGGATACGCCCTGTCAGTGGGTAGAAGTATAAATTTAGGCTCCCTCGTCAGAGGGAGCCTTTTTGTTAGTAGCTGTCGTCTGCTTGTAAAAGCACCGTTCCGCTGTTTTCCAGTTGTAATAACAGCTGATTTGGCGCGCCTACAACCGTATACACGTCACCGTTTATCTCGTTTTGGATCTGATAGAAGCCTCGAAAATCAAAGGCGCGTCCCACGTGCGTTTGCGTCTTTACGTTCGCAATATCCGTATTCTGTACCTGCGTATACAGGGTGTTTTCGTACACCAGCCAGCCGATACAATCGCCGTTTTTTGACAGTTCTTCCAGTTTTTCTATGTGCTGTTCCAAAAGTGTGCCGGACTGCTGCGTATTATCCTGCAAAGCATCATCGTACACGGCATCATCCGCGTCGTCGGTAAATTCACCGGGGGGTATGGTGTCATCCTCACCGATCATCGTGCTGTCCTCCAGCGATGGCACTTGCTCTTGCTGCAAATCACGACCAAGCCACCGAAAACCGGCGAAAATAACAACACACACGCAGCAAAGGGAAAGCGAAGCCGCTACTATCGCGCGGCGGGTAGCTTTTTGTTTTTTCAGATATACGTCACGGCGTTCAAGAACGTCCGCCGCCATTTGCTCACTGCTCTTCATATACAAATCCTCCTTCTTCCAGTTCGGCTTTGAGGCGTTTGCGGGCGCGGTATAAGAGGCTCTCCGCACCGCGGCGCGACTTGCCGATGACGGTGGCGATACCGTCCGCGGAAAGCCCCGAAAAATACGCGAGATGCAACACTTCACGCTGCGCTTTGGGCAGCTTTGCAAGGGCACTGTGCAGCTGTTGCAGCCGCTCCTTTTTCTCGTATGTATCCGCAACGTTTTCTCGGTGCGGTAACAAACTTTCCACTTCGGCAAGGGGCAGTATCTCCCGCCGTTTTTGGCGGCGCAAATGGTCAAGACTCAAATTGCGACCGATAGAAAACAGCCATGTGCGAAAATTGGATGTACCTCGAAAATGCGGCTTTTTCACCGCAAGGCGAAAAAAGACCTCTTCGGTCAGTTCTTCTGCGATACTTTCATCACGGAGATATCCGCAAAGAAAGCGAAAAAGCGGGTCTTTATAGTCTGTCACGAGCTCTACCAGTCCCGCATCCTCGCCGGACAAATACCGCCGATAGTTTTGAGCACCTCTATCCACACTTACGCCTCCTTTACCCTTGCATTTGTTAGACGAACGAAAAAAGGAAAATACTCAAAAAACGGCAGGGTGACCTGCCGTTTTTCATTATTGATCCAAAAAATCCTCCGGGTTTTGGCGGATATATTCCACACAAAGACCGAGCGGCTGCTCGGTTTCCAGTGCTGCCAGCACCGCCGCTTCCAAGTCGCTCTCCTGCGCATCTGCATCAGGACTTAAAAACGCGCGCACCGCAGCAGCGGTCGCCTCTGCCCCCACGGTGATAAGACCTTCAATACCCACGTCCACAAAGCGGGATGCAGGCTTTTTGCACAACGCGTGAACGCCGTTATGCTCGACCTCCTTGCACAACATCCATGTGAAATATACCGCATTTCTGCCGCGGGAAAGTCGCGGGATTGTGATAAGCGGATCGGGATGCAGGCGGGAAAGTTTTTCCATCAGATTAGCGATCACCGCATTTACGAGTTTGTCATCCGGTGTCTCTTCCAAAAGCTGGGCTGTCATGACAGCATACTGCTTTTGCAGGCTTTCTTCCTTGGTGGCGGGGCGCATTTTTTTGGCGCGGAACACCAACAGAGCGGCGATGCAGCCGACAAAGATCAAAATCAAAAGATAATATCCGGGTTGTCCGACGTTAAAAAACTCCAACATTACGCGTTCTCCTCCACCAATTTCTTATATATCTCATTTTTGCGGCAACCGCTGTCTGCTGCCGCCTGTTTCGCGGCGGCGGTGGCGGACATACCCTCCGCCACATAGTCTTTTGCCAACGCGACCGCGGCTTCTACGGTCATGCCGTTCTCTACTTTTTTCTCTGCGCCGCCGACGATCACCACAAACTCCCCGCGCGGAGACTCGCTTTCATACCGCTGCGCGGCGGCAGATAAAGTGGTGCGGATGACCTCCTCGTGTATCTTGGTAATTTCGCGCACCAGCGCAATGGGTCGATCACCGAAAGCAGCGAGCATATCTTTTAAGGTCGCAGGCAGTTTATGCGGTGCCTCATAAAAAATCATGGTGCGGGTCTCGCTTACAAGCTGTTCCAGATGCTCACGGCGCGCCCGCTTGGTCATGCTGAGAAATCCCTCAAAGGTAAAACGTCCCGCCGGCATACCGGACAGTGCCAGTGCCGTCACCAACGCGCAAGGACCGGGGACGATACCTACCGGAATACCTTTTTCGTGGCATAGTCGCACCAAATCCTCGCCCGGATCGGAAATGGCAGGCAAACCCGCATCGCTGACTAAAACACCCATCTCTCCCGCCTGTAAACGAGCGCAGATCTCCTCGCCACGGGTGTGTTTATTATGTTCATGGTAACTGATAAGCGTTTTTTTAATTTCAAAATGATTAAGCAACGTTAAAGTCACCCGCGTATCCTCGGCGGCAATAAAATCCGCCGCACGCAATGCCTCCAACGCACGCGGAGATACGTCTGATAAATTCCCGATGGGTGTGCCGACCAAGGTCAGCCTTCCGATCATATTTTCTTGCATAAGTAACTCCAAATTGTTTATGTTATATATTTTTATACATTCCATATAAAAAATCGTGTGTTTTAGGGTCGCTGAGTAACCACGACTTCTGGAAGTCAAGACCTGTTTTCCCGCCCTTGACCGCTTCGATTAAAACGAGTTGTATAGGGGCATCCTCTTGGCTTTGCAGGGAACATAGCCGCTTGGGCTCCAAGCCGTTTTGCTGCATAGCGGCAAAGATGGCAGCCAGATTTTCAGGGCGGTGACACATACACAGTCTACCGCCGTATTTGAGCAGGTGCTTCGCCGCGGCGCACACCTCAAAAAGAGTGGTCTCCTTTGCATGCCGCGCAATACTGCGGGCAACGCTTTCGTTTTGTTTGCCGCCGCCTGCGGGGAAATACGGCGGATTGCACAGTACCCTGTCAAAGCTGCCCGCGTCTGCGATAGCAGCAGGGTCACACCAATCCGCCTGCAAAAACTGCACGGTGTCCCGTCCGTTTTGCAAAGCGGCGGCCTTGCAAAGCGCTATCGCCTCCGACTGGATATCCACGCCGAGGGTATATGCCGGCGGGTGCGCACGATTTTGCAGCAAGAAGGGGATGATACCACAACCCGTACCGAGATCGCATACCCGCTCCCCCGCTTTGTGTGGCTCACCGAACGCAGTGAGCACTATAGCATCGGTGCCAAAGCGGAAATCGCTATTCTGCGCTACCACCAAGCCGCCGCCCAACTGTTCAAACCACATAGGTACACCCCTTTTTTATTCTCTGCATGTGATATAAAGCAAATTGCCGGGCAGCGCACGCTGTCCGGCAACCCGATGTTTGACTTATTCTGCCTGAGCAGCACCCACAGGGCAAGCATCAGCGCAAGCACCGCAATCGATGCAAGTGTCAGCATCAACGACATATTTGCCGTCGCCCTCGGAGATCGCCTCAACGGGGCAGCCCTCAGCGCAAGCGCCGCAAGCGATGCAATCGTCAGTAATCTTATAGGCCATGAAGAGCACCTCCTATCTGTTAATTACAAGTCTATATTAGCACAATTCTCAAAAAAAGCAAGGTTTTTTATAAATATCATTCTTGTTCGGTATCATTTTCCTTGCTTTGGGCAATATCATTGCCTTTGCCGCCGCTTCTGCGCAGCACAGTGACATCCTCACGGCTCACCGCCATGGGCGGGGAATCCACCGCTTTATCCAGCCGCACTTTCAGCACACCGGAAAGCGTATTTGCCTCGGTCACAACGCCTTTGCCTTCGGGGGTATTCACGATCGCGCCCACGCGCGGGGTAAGCTTTAACAGCTCCTCATAGGTGCTTTGCTCGTATTTGAGACAGCACATCAATCTGCCGCAGCTGCCGGAAATTTTTGTAGGATTGAGAGATAGCCCTTGCTCTTTTGCCATTTTGATGGACACCGGTTGGAAATCCGGTAAAAACTGCGCACAGCAGAAAGGTCTGCCGCAAATACCGATGCCGCCGAGCATTTTCGCCTCGTCACGCACACCGATCTGGCGCAGCTCGATGCGCGTACGGAAAACTCCCGCGAGATCCTTCACCAGTTCACGGAAATCCACACGGCCGTCAGCGGTGAAATAAAACAGAATCTTGGTATTATCCGCGGCATATTCCGCATCTACCAGCTTCATATCAAGACCGTGCTCCGCTATCTTCTTCTGACAGGTAGCCATTGCACGGCGCTCTTTTTCTCTGTTTTCCTCTGCCAGGCGAATATCCTCAGCGGTCGCCTTGCGCAACACCGGCTTCAAGGGGGCTGTCAGCTTTTCAGCCGGAATATCTCTGCAAGCGGAAACCACCTCACCGCATTCGGCACCTCTGGCGGTTTCCACCACCACCTTATCGCCGACCTGCGGGCGGAATTCACCGGCAGCAAAATCATATACTTTACCGTTTTCGCGAAAACGAACACTAATGGTCAATGCCATATATTTTCAAGCCTTTCTACAGCCGACCGCCGCAGCATAAAGCCGTGCGGACAGGCGGGTAATCAATAATGTTTGGTTCATATTGCGCAGCTGTGCACCGCGTAATATCTCAATTTCTTTGAGCAACGCCGTCAACCGCTGTCCACTGAGCGCTGCAGCCAACTTGTTGGCAACCTCCGGCGCGGTGGAAAGGGTGCTCGTGCCACCGTAATGCAAGGTAAGTGCATCGCGGAAAATAAGCTGCAATGCGTTCAGTACACCGGTCATGGCGGCTTTATCCTTATCAAGAGCGGCGGTGGCCGCCATCAGCTCCCATTCGCTGCCGGATGTGAGCGCCTGCGCGATCTGCGGGGCAATCCGCAGCACCTTTTCAAGCGTATCGTCCGACAGATCGGTCAGCACCCTGCCGATCACGCCGCCGGAAATCGCAAAGGCGCGTTTAAGCGTTTGCTCGTCCGCTTCCGGCAACCGCTTTTGCAGCAGCGGATACGCCTCCTCCCATTCCACACCCGACAGGGTGATCGCCTGGGTGCGGGAACGGATGGTAGCAAGCATCTGCGCGCGGTTCTCACAGGTGAGAATAAATACCAGATGCTTTGGCGGCTCCTCCAATATTTTTAACAGCGCATTTTGCGCCTGCGGGGTCATGGTGTGTGCATCACACAAGATCAGCACCCGCTTTGGTGCCTCGTTGGGGAGAATATACGCTCCCTCCCGCACCTCGCGGATGCGGTCGATATGAAAAGAGTTGCTTGCACCGCTGCCGGTGATCTCCTCAATATCGGGATGAATACCCTCATTCGCTTTGCGGCAACCCTCACACTGCCCGCAAGGTGGGTGCGCCGTATCGCTGCATACCGCCGCCGCGGCGATCATACGCGCGAGCGTTTTTTTGCCACAGCCGGCAGGCCCTTCCAAAAGCAATGCATGAGGAAAACGCCCTGCCGCTATATCCATTGACAGCTGCCGCAAGGCGTTTTCATTACCAACAAAATCCGGGAACAACAGATCAGAGTTTCTCATAGCGATCTACATCGGTGACAAACACGGTTGCGCCGCCGACGGTGACCTCCACCGGGAAGGTGGTGTATTCGGACGCGCCGTAAATAGTGCTGGACACCATCTGGGTGCGCTTTTTAGAATATTTCGCAATAACCTCAATAACCTCGTCCACACAACTGTCATCCACACCGAGCAGGAAGGTGGTGTTGCCCGCCTTCAAAAAGCCACCGGTGGTGGCAAGCTTGGTGGTCGGGAAGCCGGCGCGAATCAGCGCGGAAGCGACCATGTTGCTGTCATCCTTATTCACGATAGCGAAGATAAGTTTCATATGGACACCTCTCTATATTATCCTCTTACAACATTATACTGTATTTCCTCATCTCTTACAAGTGTTTTTTGTGCGAAAATACCTGTTTTTTTAAAAAAATCTTTTCCAATCACCGCATTTCATTTGAAGCCCACCGGTTGCCCCGAATGATTTGTTAATTCAATTGACAAATTGTAATAAATCGTTTATACTGCGGTTGTAAAAGAGGCGCCCCGTCATTTGGAGCCAAGGCGGCAAAGGCCGGTATTTCTGCGCGGATCATCAGATTACCGTCCCCCTTCCTTTATGATAAGGTGCGCGAAAGGATGAACGCGGAATGAACCATACCAAAAGAGTCGTGCTATCCGCCATGTTTATCGCCGTTGGTATTGTGCTGCCGTTCTTCACCGGACAGATACAGTATATCGGCAACATGCTGTTGCCGATGCATATTCCGGTATTTTTGTGTGGGCTCATCTGCTCCTGGCAATATGGCGCGGCAGTGGGATGTATCCTTCCGCTTTTGCGCTCCATGCTGTTTAGCATGCCGGCCTTATACCCCAACGCCGTCGCGATGGCGTTTGAGCTTGCCGCATACGGTCTTATCACCGGCCTTTTATATGCGCAGTTCAAAAACAAAAATCTGCGCGCTGTATATTTAAGCATCCTACCCGCCATGCTGGGCGGACGCCTTGTATGGGGTGTTGCGCAGACGTTGTTGTTGGGGCCGGGTGAAAACGGCTTCACCTTTGCCACTTTTATGGCAGGCGGCTTCGCAAACGCCGTCCCCGGTATTATTTTGCAGCTTATCCTGCTCCCCTCGGTGATACTGCTTGTTAAAAAAGCACATATACGATGATAAAAAACGACACGGTCTTGACCGTGTCGTTTTTTGTTATTTTCCTTTTTCAAACCGCTCGCGCAGTTTTGATAACGCTTTGGTTTCGATGCGAGAAACATACGAACGAGAGATTTTTAACAACTTCGCCACCTCACGCTGCGGCAACGGGTCGCCGTAAAGTCCGTAGCGTAGTTTGATAATTTGCTGCTCACGCGCGGTAAGCGTTTCCTCCATATAGCGCGCAAGTTTCGCACCGGTGAGCCGCAGCTCCACCTGCTCAGAAAGATCGCTGTCATCCGCCAATACGTCCAACAGCGTCAGCGGCTGCCCTTCTTTATCGGTGTCGATCGGCTCAGACAGAGATACATCCTTCAAAAATTTCTTGTTCGCCCTGAAAAGCATCAGAATTTCATTTTCAATACAGCGGGACGCATACGGTGCTAGCCTTTTACTCTTGGTGTGATCGAAGGTGTTGACTGCCTTAATAAGACCAAAGGTGCCGATGGATACCAGGTCTTCCTGATCCTTGGCATTTGAATAGTATTTTTTGATAATGTGCGCTACCAAACGCAGATTATGCTCTATCAGTATGTTACGCGCGGCAATATCACCGTTTTCACGAAATGCCGTAAAATAGGCTTTCTCCTCCTCGGCTGTCAACGGTTTGGGGAAACTGCCGCCGGACACCACGTGCAGCACCATAAAAAACATACCGGACAACATTTCCCATATCAGCGCAAGCATGCTTATACCTCCTTGATCTCGCCGCAGGCGATCTTCTCACCTGCATTACCAGCGGGCTGCGTGGTGAAATCGTCGGGACGCGCATGGAGGATTACCGTTTTGCCGATGATTTCGTTCGCCGAAAATCTATCGGTCAAAAACATGGAAAACGCATACCCATTCACACTAAAAAGCGGCGGCAGGTCGCCCGCGTGGTAAGGGTGCGGGCAATCGCGCGGATTATAATGCGTAATTGCGTCAAAAAAGGGATCCTCTGCATTTCCGCTGCATCTGTCGCCGCTATGGATATGAAAACCGAATATAGGACCTTCACAAGCCTTGCGCGCGGCAGGCAAGCCGAAAATCTCGGCTATGACCAATACACCTGCCCGCGTTTGATGAAATTTAACCGTGCCCGCAATATGCGGGTACCGCTCACTACCACGCACAAGCGCCTTTGCCTGCGGATCTTTGTACGTAAGATGCGCGAAAAATCTTGCTAACTGCTGCATGCTATCACAATCCTTTCACCCAATTGTATGCACAGCGCGGTATGTCCTAACAACAAAAAATCTCCGAAGAAAAATTCTTCGGAGATTTTCGCTTATTTAAATGTATCCTTCAATTTATCGAAAAAGCTGCGGCGCTTTTGATAATTTTTCTCGCCGGTGGCTTCTTCAAAGTCTCTTAGCAATTTTTTCTGCTCACCCGACAGATTTTTCGGGATCTCCACCGTGATACGGAACAGAATATCGCCGCATCCTCTGCCGTTGACATACGGGATACCTTTGCCCCTCAAGGTCAGAATATCACCGGGTTGGGTACCCTCTTTTATGTCCATTTCCACCTTGCCGTCCAAGGTCGGCACTTCAACGGTAGCACCCAGCGTCGCCTGCGCGAAGGTCAACGGCAGATCACACCAAATGTCATACCGATCGCGCTCAAAGATGGGATGCGGACGCACCGACACACGCACCTGCAAATCACCCGCAGGACCGCCGTTTGCACCGGCGTTGCCTTTGCCGCGGATGTTGATGACCTGTCCGTCATCAATACCGGCGGGAACATTGATGCCCACCGTTTGCTGTTTTCTCACCGCGCCACCGCCGTTACAGGTGGGGCAGGGTGTATCAATAATGCGTCCTTTGCCGCCACACTGCGAGCAAGGGGCCTGGGTCTGCATCACGCCGAAAGGTGTGCGTTGCTGACGCACCTCCTGACCGGTGCCGTTACAGCGGGAACAGGTGCGCGGAGAGGTGCCTTTTTTTGCACCGGTACCGCCGCACTCATCACATTTCTCCACAATGGGAACCTTGACCTGCTTTTTACAGCCTTTTGCCGCTTCTTCAAAGGAGATAATGACCGTGGCGGTCACATCCGAGCCTCTGCGGGGCGCATTGGGATTGGAGCGGCGTCCACCGCCGCCCATACCGCCGCCAAAGAAGGAGGAGAAGATATCACCGAGGTCAAAATCCATATCGGCAAAACCACCGCCGCCGTAACCGCCGGCGCCCGCGCCGAAGTTGGGATCCACACCCGCGTGACCAAACTGGTCATACCGCGCTTTTTTGTCAGCGTCGGACAGCACTTCGTACGCTTCATTTACCTCTTTGAAATGCTTTTCCGCTTCCTTATCGCCCGGATGCAGGTCGGGATGATATTCCTTCGCCATTTTGCGAAAGGCTTTTTTGATATCGGCATCAGAAGCACCTTTTTGGAGCCCCAACACCTCATAAAAATCACGTTTTGTTTCTGCCATATAGTTCACCTAAATGACAACGCACTGCGGCCGTCGCCGCAGTGGTTGTGCTTTTTTATTTAGATTTCAATGTGTCGATTTTCACGCACCGCGAGTTTGACGGTAGTCAAATCTCGACGAAGTTAAGGCTCCGCCTTAACTTCATTGTACATCACCGTCGTAGTAGCCGTCAGCGTTCTGCTCAGGAGCCGCATCCGCGGGTGCGCCGTCGGCAGGAGCCGCCTGTTGGTACAGTTTTTCGCTGATGGCGTAGAACGCTTTGGTCAGCTCTTCCTGCTTCGCTTTGATAGCATCGGTGTCAGTACCTTTGAGCGCTTCTTTCAGCTCATTCAACTTCGCTTCCACTTCCGCTTTGTCATCAGCGGACAGTTTGTCGCCGGCTTCTTCCAAGGTCTTTTCGGTCTGATACACCATCTGGTCAGCGTTGTTGCGGGTCTCCACATCCTCGCGGCGGGCTTTGTCTTCCGCAGCATACTGTTCGGCTTCTTTCACCGCTTTTTCCACATCCTCTTTGGACATGTTGGTGTTGGAAGTGATGGTAATGTGCTGTTCAGCACCGGTGCCAAGGTCTTTCGCGCTGACGTTCACGATGCCGTTCGCGTCAATATCAAAGGTGACTTCGATCTGCGGAACACCGCGGCGAGCCGGAGCGATACCGTCCAGTTTGAACAAACCGAGAGTCTTGTTATCTTTTGCAAATTCGCGTTCACCCTGCAGAACGTGGATCTCAACAGAGGGCTGATTGTCCTGCGCGGTGGAGAAGATCTGGCTCTTCTTGGTGGGAATGGTGGTGTTGCGTTCAATCACGCGGGTCATAACACCGCCCATGGTCTCAACGCCCAGGGACAGAGGAGTAACGTCCAAAAGCAGGAGACCTTTGACCTCGCCGCCCAGAACGCCGCCCTGCAGAGCAGCACCCATCGCAACACATTCATCAGGGTTGATACCCTTGAAGGGTTCTTTGCCCATGAACTTCTGAATGGCTTCCTGCACGGCAGGAATGCGGGTGGAACCACCGACCAGCAGAACCTTATCCACTTCGGAAGCGGAGAGCCCCGAGTCGGACAGCGCCTGACGCACCGGACCCATGGTGGCATCCACCAAAGCGGCGGTCAGTTCGTTGAATTTTGCACGAGTGAGGGTCATATCCAGGTGCTTAGGACCGGTCGCATCCGCGGTGATGAAGGGCAGGTTGATGTTGCTGCTCATGCCGCCGGACAGTTCGATCTTCGCTTTTTCAGCCGCTTCGCGCAGACGCTGTACCGCCATACGGTCGGCGGACAGGTCAATACCGGTCTCGGCTTTGAAGCCTGCAACCAGCCAATCAACGATCTTCTGGTCGAAGTCGTCACCGCCCAAGCGGTTGTTACCCGCGGTCGCGAGCACTTCCTGCACGCCGTCGCCCATCTCCATGATGGACACGTCGAAGGTGCCGCCGCCAAGGTCGTATACCATGATCTTCTGCTCGGCTTCTTTATCAATGCCGTAAGCGAGCGCCGCCGCAGTGGGCTCGTTGATGATACGTTTGACTTCCAGACCTGCAATTTTACCGGCGTCTTTGGTCGCCTGACGCTGTGCGTCGCTGAAATATGCAGGTACGGTGATGACCGCTTCGGTCACTTTATCGCCCAGATACGCTTCCGCGTCCTGCTTGAGTTTTGTCAGGATCATCGCGGAGATCTCTTGGGGGGTGTAGTCTTTGCCGTCCACAGTCACTTTACGAGCAGTACCCATATCGCGTTTGATGGAAGCGATGGTGCCTTCAGGATTGGAAACAGCCTGCTGTTTGGCTACGCGGCCAACAATACGCTCGCCGTCTTTTTTGAACGCAACCACAGAAGGAGTGGTGCGTGCGCCTTCAGCGTTGGGGATGACGACCGATTCGCCGCCTTCGATAACCGCAACGCAAGAGTTGGTAGTACCAAGGTCAATACCGATAATTTTTGCCATAATCTTTACCTCCAAAATTCATATATAGATGAAATGTGTATTTTTAAGAATAGTATATCCTTAAATGCGTATTAATTTGCCACTTTTACCATGGCAGGACGGAGTACTTTATCTCCGAGTTTGTAACCCTTTTGGAATACCTGCGTCACCGTTTCGGTGTCGATATCCTCGGCATCCTCACGCATCACCGCGTTATGGTATTCGGGGTTAAAAGGTTCACCCTCGACGCCGACCTCTTCCAGTCCCATCTTCTGCAAAGCTTCGATGAACTGTCTCATCACAAGGTCCACGCCCGTTTTGTAATCATCGCCTGCAGGTGCTGCCACCGCGCGTTCCATATTATCCAGCGAGGTGAGCAGAGAGGTCAGGATTTCGGCTTTGGTGAAAAGACCGATCTGTTCCTTTTCCTGCTCGGTGCGGCGCTTGTAGTTCGCGTATTCGGCGAGCATCCGCTGATAGCGGTCGTTAGCGTCAGCCAGTTCCGCTTCGAGTTTTTCTTTTTCGGCGGCAAGTGCAATTTCCGCTGCTTTATCTTTTTTCTTGGATTTTTTAGGTGCCTCGTTGGTTTCGACCGCCTCGGTTTCAGCGGTCTTTTCCGTTTTCTGTTCTTCGGACACTTTAATCATCTCCCTCGTCTAACATATCGCTCAGTATCCTGCCCACCGCTTTGGCAAAATATTCCACTTTCGGGATGGCGGATGCGTAATCCATACGCATCGGGCCGATGAGACCGATGGTGCCGCTCCGCTTGCCTGCGGAGTAGCCGGTGGTGATAATACCCGATTCATTCAGTTCGTCTCTGCTGCTTTCGCTGCCCAGCATAATCTGTATGCCTTCGTGATCGCGGTTTTGGATCATATCCGCCAGCTGTTCGCGTTGTGCCAAGAAGGTGAGCAACGATTTGGCGCGTTCGGGCGCGTAGTCGGGATGTTGCAACAGGTTTAATTGACCCGTGAGCATCACTTCCGATTCCGCAGATTCCTGCACCAGCGCATAAAACGCAACCAAGACGGGTGCATATCTCTCTGCGGCTTTGCCCATGGCGCCCAGCACATTTTGAATGTCGGCAAGACAAATTTGTGCGAGCGGCATATTGATAAACTGCATACGCAGCAGTTCCGCGACCTTGTCGAGTTCTGCCAGTTCGATCGGTTCTGCAAAACGGCAGGAGCGATTTCGCAGCACACCCGAATCGGTAACGAGCAGCATCGCCGCTTTGTGTGCGGAGAGCGGCATCAGTTCGATGCGGCGGATAGCCGAGCCACCCTCGTTCGGGGTGGTGATCACCGCAGCGTAACCGGTGGTGGTAGCAAGAATACGAGATGCT
Source organism: Acutalibacteraceae bacterium (assembly GCA_045638005.1). GTDB lineage: Bacteria > Bacillota > Clostridia > Oscillospirales > Acutalibacteraceae > URNF01. Next base: position 23,522 of record JAZUAN010000008.1, read on the forward strand.
TCCTCTACAAGACGATCGGGGCTGTCGGACAGGCGGCGCAGGGATGTATCGATGTGCTCCATATCCTCATGACTCAAATCGTCATGCTGCATGAGGTTGTCGATATAAAACCGAAACGCAGGCGCTGTCGGGATGCGTCCCGCTGAGGTGTGCGGCTGTTCGAGATACCCTGCCGCCGCAAGCTCCGCCATTTCATTGCGGATGGTGGCGGAGGACACCTTGCTTTCCAGCTTTTCTGCCAACAACTTGGAGCCGACCGGTTCACCGGTTTCGATATATTCCTCTACGATGATCGCGAGGATCTTTTTGCGGCGGTCATTCCATTGCATCTCGTTCACCTCGTTTTAGCACTCTTTGCTTTTGAGTGCTAATCTGGTATTATATTACCCCGACTTTTCGCAATTGTCAATAGGAAATTTATGAATTCTTTGTGAATAGCGAAAATTCTTTTTCTTGCATTTTTCAAAAAATGCTTTATACTGTAAATATAAAGGAAAAAGGAGGATTTTCACATGACAGTTGACGAAATCATGCGCCGCTTTGTGCCGGATTGCGGCGTTTGCGATTTTGAGGAAATCTGCCCGCATCTCATCACTTGCAGAGCAGCGTCGAGAGTGCCAAAAAACGCAAAAAGTGTCATCATGTGCATATTCCCCTACCGTTTTATCTCGGACGAAAAGCGAGAGCTCTCCTATTATGCCTGCGTGCCGGATTATCACATTGCAGCGGGAGAGGTTTTGAGCCAAGCGGCAGACGCGTTAAAGGCAGCGTTCCCCACTTTCGAATTTGTACCCTTTACCGATAATTCGCCCATCCCCGAGGTGTACACCGCTGCGAGGGCGGGACTTGGTATGATCGGCGACCACCGCCTGCTCATTCACCCCACCTTCGGCTCGTATGTGTTCCTCGGTGAGATCGTCACCGATATGCAAATCCCGCCCACCGACGGGACGGTCACCTATTGTGAGCATTGCGGCGCGTGCGCTGCTGCCTGCCACGGAAAATGCCTGCCGGGCGACGACCGCGCTCTTTGCGTTTCCGCCGTTTCGCAAAAAAAAGGCGATCTCACCGAAAAAGAGATCACCTTGCTCCGCGAAAGCGGACTTGCGTGGGGTTGTGACACCTGTCAGGAAGCATGTCCGCACAATCAACATGCCCAAATCAACCCTCACCCCTGCTTTACCGATTACACCCCCACGCTTTTACAATCGGATGATCCACGGTTTTCCACGCGCGCGTACGCGTGGCGTGGCAAAGCAGTGCCATATCGCAATAAGGAATTGTTAAAATAAAAAAACGCCTTTCGGCGCATAACACTCTCCAGGATCAATCAACAAAAATAAAACAACCCTTGACCGAACGTTTCTTTACACGTTTTCACCGGCCAAGGGTTATTTCTGTTCACTCTTGTTATCTAACATCCATTGTTTACCTCTCTTTCTTAGATTTTTGCCCTTTTCTTTCGCTTTTGTCCAACTGATCCGTGTTTCATAGATGCTCCAAGCATCTCCCGTAAGGCGGGAACCTTCTTTTAAAATATAGGGACAGTTGCGTTTTTAAGGGCTATGTCAATCTCTTCGGTTTGATAAAGCTTTCAGCGAATATTTTTGGAGTTTTGTATTTGATGTATGTTGTTTTTTTGACTTTCTCTTTCTGCTTTATCGCTTATCAAACTTCAGAGCGGCTTACCTGTTCATCGGTATCGCCTTCCTTTCTGTGTCTTAAATATAGCATATTTTTGACCCCTTTTCAATATGTAATGTTTCATAAACTCTTTGTTCGCCGCTTGTGCGAAACGCAGAAATGCGAAAAAATCTATTGACTGCACCTTTTTTCGTTTGATATAATAAATCTGTTAGGTTTTTAAAAATAGAACCCCCACCGCGATGCGGTGGGGGTGTTTTCTGCTTTTTGATAGCGATATTTTATGAAATTCGTGAAAAACTCTTGACAAATCCCGCATAATAGAGGATGATATATCCAACGAATCCACTTTACAGCGCTAAAGCGGATCGCGTATTTTAGAGAGGTTGTGAAAAAGGTGAAAGTCAAGAATATTCAAGTCGGAGGC
>JAZUAN010000009.1:0-4493 GCA_045638005.1 Acutalibacteraceae bacterium
AAGAAGGTATACGGCGGCGACGGTGTTTCCATCCTGCCTGCAGCGAAAAAGCAGATCGCTAACCTCTCTGCCCTCGGCTTTGGAAACTACCCCGTCTGTATGGCGAAAACACAGTATTCCTTCTCGGATGATCCGACCAAGCTCGGCGCACCCGAAAACTTTACCGTGACCATCAAAAATGTACGCGTCTCTGCAGGGGCAGGCTTCATCGTGGTGTTGACCGGTGATATCATGACCATGCCGGGGCTGCCGAAAGTCCCTGCTGCTGAATGCATCGATGTTGACGATCAAGGCAAGATCAGCGGGCTGTTCTGATAGGATAATAAAAAAACAATGCGCTCTAAGGCGTTAAGCCTTAGAGCGCATTTACTTTTCAGGAAACGATTTGTTTGTGTGAATTTTACGGGACGCCGAAGGGCGTCCCCTACGATATGTGTTTAAAATATATACATACAAAAAGATCGTTGGTTTTAAATAAAACCAACGGTCTTTTTTACTTTATTTTTCCGCTTTGGTCTCACAATAAAGGCAACGGTAGGTGCCTTCTTCTTTGTCGGTGAGCAGGAACACATGGGAGAGTTCTTGTTCGGTGGAGGTGATGCAACGCGGATTTTTGCATTTCAGCACATTGGTCAGTTTTTGGGGCAGAGACAAGGTGCGTTTTTCCACGATCTTGCCATCGCGAATAATGCTGATGGTGGCGTTCGGATCCACAAAGCCGAGCACATCGGTATCCACCTCAAAATCGGTATCGATTTTGATGATGTCCTTCTTCCCCATCTTGTGACTGTTCACATTCTTGATGAGGGCGACGCTGCATTGCAGCGCGTCCAGTCCCAACAGTTGGTAGATGCGCATGGATTTTCCTGCGGTGATATGGTCGATCACAATACCGTTTTTGATAGAATCGATATTCATGCTTCCACCTCCAACAATTTCATGATCAGCGCCATGCGGGCAAATTTACCGTTCAATACCTGTTTGAAATAGCAGGCACGCGGATCGTCATCGATCGCCACGCTGATCTCATTGACGCGCGGCAGCGGATGCATGATGGAAAGGGTACTCTTAGCATCCTTCAATTTATCAGGTGTCAAGATATAGCTGTCTTTCAGACGCAGGTAATCTTCCTCGTTGAAGAAACGCTCGCGCTGTACGCGGGTCATGTACAGAATATCCAGTTTGGGCATCACCGACATTAAATCAGTAGTCTGCTCATACGGAATATTGTTCTTTTGCAGCACATCCTTTTTGACGTAGCTCGGCAATTTCAGTTCCTCAGGAGAGATCAGCACAAATTTCACGCCCTTATACCGCGCCATGGCGGTGATAAGCGAATGCACCGTTCTGCCGAATTTGAGATCACCACAAAGACCGATGGTCAAATTTTCAAAACCACCCTTTTCACGATGAATGGTCAAGAGATCGGTGAGCGTTTGGGTCGGGTGATTATGACCGCCGTCACCTGCATTAATAACAGGAATGGACGCGTTCATCGCCGCCACCAGCGGCGCACCTTCTTTGGGATGACGCATCGCGATGATATCCGCATAGCAGGAAATGGTTTTTGCGGTATCCGCTACACTCTCGCCTTTTGCAGCAGAAGAACTTTGCGCTTCCGAGAAACCGAGCACATTACCGCCCAGTTCATACATCGCCGCCTCAAAGCTGAGGCGGGTACGGGTGGAGGGCTCAAAAAACAGCGTGGCAAGTTTTTTACCTTTACATACTTCTGCGTACTTCGCAGGGTTAGCAATGATATCATCCGCAACCGCGAGCAACTCGTCTATTTCCGCGGTCGTCAGTTCTAAAATATCGATCAAGCTTCTCATGACGATACTTTCCTTTCAGAAAAGATTTTACGCTTTCGCGCCGTTGACTTCGAGATATTTCTTGATGCGGTCAACATTCTCGCGGTTTGCTTCGTCTTCTTCGAGATATTCGATGATGTCATACACATCGACAACAGAGTATACCGGGAAGCCGTATTCCTCGCCCACTTCCGCCATAGCGGATTTTTCGGTCTGGCCTTTTTCTTTACGGTCTACCATAACGAAGGTAGCGGCAACCTTGGTGCCCTCAAGACCGGACAAGATAGACATGCTCTCGCGGATAGCGGTGCCTGCGGTGATAACGTCCTCTACAATGACAATCTCTTCGCCCGCCTGCGGTTTATAGCCGACGAAAACGCCGCCCTCACCGTGGTCTTTTTCTTCTTTTCTGTTGAAGAAAAACGGCACGTCAAGTCCTTCCTTGGACAGCGCGCACGCAACCGACACAGCAATCGGGATACCTTTATACGCAGGTCCGTACAAAACGGTTTTCTTGTTGCCGACCTTCTCAAAATACGCTTTGGCGTAAAATTCGCCGAGTTTCGAGATCTGGTCGCCGGTTTTGATGTCGCCTGCGTTGATGAAATACGGAATCTTTCTGCCGCTCTTTGCAGTGAAATCACCGAATTTCAGCACACCGGCACTTTCCAAAAACTGAATAAATTCTCTCTTGTAGCTTTCCATACTCTATATCTCCTTTAACCAACAAATTCTGCTACGCAACGCTCATACGCCGCCACGGGATCTGCCGCCGCGGTGATCGGACGGCCGACCACGATGTAATCCGAGCCAATTCTATTCGCTTCTGCGGGGGTCATCACGCGCTTCTGGTCGCCCACATCGCCATCCGCGAAACGGACACCGGGGGTAACGGTCAAGAAGTCAGCGCCGCAGGTCTCATGCACCTTACCTGCTTCGAGCGGAGAGCAGACAACACCGTCAAGGCCTGCAAGCTTCGCGTTGTGTGCATAGTGCATAACTACTTTATCAATCGGCTCTTTGATGAGCAGGTCATTTTCCATGCGCTCCTGATCGGTGGAGGTAAGCTGGGTCACCGCGATGAGCAGCGGGCGGGTGCCATCGGCACGCTTCAGACCCTCTAAACCCGCTTCCATCATAGCGATGGTGCCGCCTGCGTGCAGATTACACATATCTACATCTAAGCCCGACAACACAGCCATGCTTTTACGCACGGTGTTGGGAATGTCGTGCAGTTTCAAATCGAGGAAGATCTTGTGACCGCGCGCTTTGATCTCTCGCACGATTTCAGGACCTGCGCCGTAGAACAGCTCCATGCCGATCTTCACAAACGGTTTTTTGCCCTCGAATTTGTCGAGAAAGTTGAGCACGTCCTCCTTGCTCGGGAAATCACACGCAATAATAACATCCTTACCCATTAGTGAGCACCTCCGATGATATCTTCAAGATTTTTAATACCATATTTCTCCATCACTGCCGGCAACTGTTCAATAATATCACGGCAGATAAAGGGATCGACCAAGTTTGCAGCACCGATCTGAACCGCGGTGGCACCCGCAAGCATCATTTCGATGACGTCCTCGGCGGAAGAAAGACCGCCCATGCCGACGATCGGAATTTTTACCGCGTCGTACACCTGATACACCATGCGGAGCGCCACCGGTTTGATGGCAGGGCCCGAAAAACCGCCCATTTTATTGGCAATGACAGGTTTCTTGGTTTTCAGATCAATGCGCATGCCAAGCAGCGTATTGATCATACTGATGCCGTCCGCACCTGCCTCTTCGCACGCTTTGGCGATGGACACGATATCGGTGACGTTGGGAGACAATTTGATAAGTAGCGGCTTATTGGTCACTTTGCGCACCGCTCTGGTTACCTCCGCCGCTGCTTCGGGCGAGGTGCCAAAGCTCATGCCGCCGCCGTGTACATTGGGGCAGGAAACATTCACTTCAAACCAACCGATTTGTTCCTCGGCGTCCAGTTTCTCAACCGTATAGGCATAATCCTCGACCGAAAAGCCGCTGACGTTCGCCATCACAGGTTTATGGAAACATTTTTTGAGTTTGGGTAATTCTTCGGAAATAACCTTTTCCACACCGGGGTTTTGCAGACCGACCGCATTGATCATGCCTGCGGAACATTCCGCAATACGCGGGGTAGGATTGCCAAAACGGGGATCTTTGGTAGTACCTTTGAACGAGAAAGAGCCAAGGCAATTGATATCATACAACTCCGCAAATTCATAGCCAAAACCAAAGGTGCCGGAGGCGGGGATCAAGGGATTATCCATCTCGATACCGCACAGCTTTACAGATGTATTTACCATATGATCTCCTCCCTTTCAAGCACGGGACCGTCTTTGCAGATGCGCTTGTTGCCGTATTTGGTTTTGCAAGAGCAACCCATACAAGCACCAAAACCGCAACCCATGCGTTCTTCAAAACTATACTGTCCGCTTGTAGTCGCAGTCGCTTCGATCGCTTTAAACATCGGCATCGGGCCGCAGGTGAAGAAATAGTCATAATCGACATCTTTCATCGCATCGGTGACAAACCCTTTGACACCGTAACTGCCATCGGCGGTCGCCACCAATGTTTTAGCACCGAGCGCTTTAAATTCTTCTTCAAGGAAGATTTCATCGACGGTGTTGAAGCCCAACACCACTGTGACAGTTTTGCC
>JAZUAN010000010.1:0-16950 GCA_045638005.1 Acutalibacteraceae bacterium
GCATCTTTCTCGATGTGAATTAACGGGTAAAGTGTTTGTGCTTGTTTCGTTGTTTAATTTTCAAGGTCCTACTTGCTGTTTTTCGCGGTGTCCCGCGAGACAGCTTTGTTATAATACCATCACTTTTCCCTTTTGTCAACAGCTTTTTTCAATTTTTTTGAACTTTTTTTCAGAAATTTTTCGACATTGTGGTTGATGGCATTTTAACCAACAATATCTTGTGTTTTTGGTGGATTTCACTAGTCAGAGTTTCATGTGTCGCAGCATAATACCCGCGGCGGAAATATCCAAAATCCCATAATTCCCATCTTTCAGGCTACCGGGATTGAACAGATATAATCCGTCCGCATAGTCTTCAAACGGCACGTGGGTATGTCCGAACAGCGCAATATCCACGCCGCGTTCGCGGGCAGCGCACGCATAGGTGTAGTAGCCGCCTTTGACACCGTAGAGATGACCATGGGACATAAACACCTTTTTGCCGCCGAATATCTCTAACCTCGCACCGGGTGCGTTGCACGCAAAATCGCAATTACCCGCGACCGCATAGAAAGTATGGTCGGAAAACGCGTCCGCTATACTTTCACATTCGCGGTTGCCGTCACCGAGATGAAGGATGGTGGTAATATCGGGGTGACGCAGGAGTGCCTCCCGCAGCTTGCGCGCATCTCCGTGCGAGTCGGAAAAAATCAGTATACGCATCATAATGCACCTCGCTTATATATATAATGTATTAATAATAAGGAAAGGATTGATGGATATGGGTAACGCACAGTTGACTCCCGAGCAGTTGGAGGCGTTGCTGAAATTCGCGTCAAGTAAGCTGGGTATCTCAGAGCAACAACTCGCGCGCACGGTGCAAAGCGGCAACATCGACGATCTGGGGTTATCCCCCGAAAGCAGTAAGAAGTTGGAGGGGCTGATCGGCGGACGCAACAGTGCGGAAACGCTGTTACAGTCGCCGCAGGTAAAAGCGCTGCTCTCCCAATTGTTAGGAGGGGAAAAGAACTGACATGGCGGACATCGGTGAAAAGCTGCAAGAATTGCTCAGTTCCCCCGACGGTATGCAAAAACTGCAAGGGGCAGCAGAGCAGTTGCAGGGCATACTCGGTGATAACACCGACGCAAGTGCCCTTTTATCCGGTTTGCTTGGCGGCGCGCCGCAACCGAAACCGCAGCCGTCCTCGCCTGCCAACGGCATGGATCTCTCTCTGCTTTCCAAGGCGGCACCCTTTCTTGCCGCCATGCAGCAGGAGGACGACAGCGCAAAACTTCTGAAAGCGCTGCGCCCGTATATGCACGGCGAGCGGCAGCAACGGTTGGATGAAGCGATTGAGATCTTAAAATGGCTGCGCCTTGCAACCATGCTGAAAGAACAGGGGGTGCTGTGATGGAGGACATGGTGGCCATGCAGCAGGCAGCGCGGGAACGGGTACGACGGATGCAAGAACGCTCCCGCAAACTTTGCGCACCGACCTTCGGCGCGGAAACGGATGAAGTAAGACACCCGCCCACGCGCAAAACAAAAGGATTGGATGAACGGTGGCTTTTGCTGCTGTTATTGTTGATGCTGTCCCAAAATGGCGGGAGCAAAACACTGCTTATCATGCTGGTGTATCTTGTATTATAGGTATATAATAAACCTCCCTGCCCCGGCAGGGAGGTTTATCAGCTTTGATTACGCCAATCTTTCGGCGATAGCGTCCAAGAACTCCATAGAGTTGACCGCTTTTTTCTCCGGCAAGGAGGATAGCAGATACAGATCCTTGGTCATCACGCCGCTCTCGATGGTGTCAAGGGTGGCTTTTTCCAATTTATCCGCAAACGCCGCAAGATCCGGCAGGTTGTCCAGCTCCGCGCGCTTGCGCAGAGCGCCCGACCACGCAAAGATGGTCGCCACCGAGTTGGTGGAGGTCTCCTCGCCCTTCAGATGGCGGTAGTAGTGGCGGGTCACGGTGCCGTGCGCCGCTTCATATTCATAGTTGCCCTCGGGAGAAACCAGCACACTGGTCATCATGGCGAGCGAGCCGAACGCGGTCGCGACCATGTCGCTCATGACGTCGCCGTCATAGTTTTTGCAAGCCCAGATAAAGCCGCCCTTGGAGCGTACCACACGCGCCACGGCATCGTCAATGAGGGTGTAGAAATATTCAATGCCCGCAGCCTCAAACCGCTCTTTATACTCCGCTTCGTAGATCTCCGCGAAGATATCCTTAAAGCGGTGGTCGTAGGTTTTGGAGATAGTATCTTTGGTGGAGAACCACAGATCCTGCTTGCAATCCAGCGCGTAGTTGAAACATGCACGCGCAAAGCTCTTGATGGATGCATCGGTATTATGCATGCCCATCACGATGCCGTCACCTTTGAAATCATGGATAAGCGCGCGGGTTTCGTTACCATTTTCATCGGTGACCACCAACTCCGCTTTGCTGCCCGCGGGAGCGCGCAGCTCGGTATTGCGGTACACGTCACCGTATGCGTGACGAGCGAGCACGATGGGGGCTTCCCAGGTGGAAACGGTGGGTTTAATGCCCTTCACCACGACAGGTGCGCGGAACACGGTGCCGTCTAAGATGGCACGGATGGTGCCGTTGGGGCTTTTCCACATTTCTTTGAGTTTGTACTCCTCCACGCGCTGCGCGTTGGGGGTGATGGTGGCACACTTCACGCCGACGCCGTATTTTTTGATAGCGTTGGCGGCATCGGTGGTTACCTGATCGTTGGTTTCATCACGATAGGGCAATCCTAAATCGTAATACTCACATTTGAGATCCACAAACGGCAGTAAAAGCTTATCTTTAATCGCCTGCCACAGAATGCGGGTCATTTCGTCGCCGTCCATCTCTACGAGAGGGGTGGTCATTTGAATTTTTGCCATAGTTTATACCTCCAAAGTGGTAAACCCACAAATATACTTATTCTGTTATTTCCGCTTGACGGAAAGAAACGGTAGCACCCATCGCGCCGCCGTTAAACGGACGCACGATAATGCCGTTGCCATTCGGTTGCAAGCCGTAATAGCGTGTATAGCAACCGATCGGCAGCGCCGGACGCGCATTGAATAAATACGCCTCTAATTTGTCCACCGCGGCAGCATCGTCGGCGGCAGCAGCGTACATGCTGTCGTATGTCGCATCGGAAAACCGCGCATAATTGCCGGAAGCGGCAGTAGAGGTGAAGATCTCCAGATTTTCTTTTGCGGTCAAGCCTTTGCCGGTGACGGCGTATACCGCCAGCTCATAGTTGCCCGCCTGCACACGAGCGGCGAGCGTTTCGGCATCCACCAGTTGCAGCGCGCATTGTATCGAAAGATTTTTGGAAAAGGATTGCAGAATGTACCGCGCGACGTCGGCGCTGCCGTCCTCCTCGGATGCGAGCACCGTAAAGGTGGGTGCCGTTTCCAACCCCAGCGCGGCCATGCCCTTTGCAAGCGACTGCACAGCGAGGGCGGGGTCGGTGGCATACGCGCGCTGCATGTCCTGTGTAACACCTTTCACGATTGCGGCAGGCGCGAGAAAACTGCTTTGCGCTGTATATCCCGCAGGCAAGCTGTTCCACAGCGCTTCCCATTCGATCGCGGCGGAGATTGCCTTGCGGATATCCGCGTTTTTGAGCGCCGGCACGGAATTGTTCATCCACAGATACTGCATGGTGTCCTGCATGCCAATCAATTGTATGCCCGCACTTTTCGCCTCATCCAGTTTATCGGCAGGCACAAAAGCAGCGTCCAAGCTGCCCTTTTTGAGCAGTTCAAAATCCTCTTGCTCGTCCAGCGTGACACGGTATTTCACCGACGCGGGCAAAATCTCGGCGGCGGCATGGTAGTGCTCATTTTTGCGGAGAGAGACCGACACGTCATGATCCCAACCGGACACGTAAAACGCACCGTTGGTGAGAATATATTGCTTTTCCAAGCCGTATCGCCCGCTTGTGTACGCAAAGAATTCACTGTTGCAGGGCATAAAGCCGGGGGTGGCAAGCTTTTCCAAAAAGGTGTCATCCGGTTTTTCCAGCGTAATAACCAAAATGTTATCATCGGTCGCCTTTACGCCGAGGGCGGATAACGGTTTTTCACCTTTCAACACCTTTTCAGCATTTTTTATGCCCCTGAGCATGGACGCATGCGGCGACGCGGTGGCAGGATCAGCGGTACGGCGGATGCCGAATTCAAAATCGTATGCGGTAACCACCACGGGATCCTCAAAACCGGTTTCCTGCCCGCGCACCGTAACGGTGTTCCAGTAGGAGGTTTTCAGTTTAAAGGTGTAGGTGAGTCCATCGGCGGATACCATCCAATCGGCGGCACCCGGCACTACCGTGCCATCCTCCTCCACGCGGGTGAGCCCTTCAAACACCGCACTGATCACGGTGAGCGACGCGGTGTCGTTTGCCACCTGTGGGTCGATCTGCCGTGGCTCGTCCGTAATGGTAAAGCCGAAACTGTCGCCGCCGCTTTCCTCACAGCCGGCGAACACACTCAAAAGCAACGCTGTTATCAGCAAAGGAACAAGACAAAGTTTGATCGCTCGTGACACAGCGCCGCCTCCTTTTTTATAATATGAAATATAGTACGAAAACAGTATACAGAACATTCCGCGTTTTGGCAAGGAAAAACACAAAAAATTTGAAATTTCATTTGTGTAGGGGCAGCGTTTACGACACCCGCCAAGTTCGCACAGATTTAAAACGTATGTGTAGGGGCGGATTGTATATCCGCCCGCGAAGTTTGCACAAATTTTAAAATGTATGTACAAACAAAACACCCCGTAACGCGTATGCGTTACGGGGCACATGGCATTATATGGTCAATCCCGCCAGATAGTCGATCACGGCAGCGAGTTGCGGGGACATCCATTTGTCACGGTGGTGTAGGATCTGTTTCCACAACTCCACCTCAAATCCCTCGACCGGCAGCCGCACGATATGCCCGCTCTTTACAGCCGCCTTGGTGACGTAGTCGGGCAGGAACGAAAGTCCCACGCCCTGCGCCACCAATTTGCAAAGCACGTCCGCGCTGCCAAGTTCTAATACGGGTGCTAACTCCATCGAATCGCGTGCGAGTCGCTCGTCTAAAAGGCGGCGGTAGCTCATGCCTTTTTCGGTCAGCAAAAACGGCTCTTTCAGCAGATCGGACACCGCAACCGTTTTCGCCTTTGCGAGCGGATGATCGGCGGCGCACACAAAATGCGCACCCACCTTTTGCTCGTTGGAAATAACGTAGGTGGTATTGTAAAAATGATTATCCAGCGTGCACACCAAATCCACCTCATTGTGATCCAAACGGCGGAACATCTCGTCGGTGCCCGCCGCAATGATCTGCAGTGAGATATGCGGGTGTGCCTGTCTGAAAGCGGCAAAGCCGTCTGATATAAGCGGCGAGCACAGCGAATCCGCCATCGCAAGACGGATGGTGGTCGCCTCGTTTTCCTCTGCGCCGCCGCCAATCATTTCATCCGACAGCCGACAGATCTGCTGCGCGCGAGTAAGCGCTGCCCTGCCGTCCGCGGTCAGGCTCACCGTATGCCCCACACGTTCAAAAAGCTGTACCCCTAATTCGCTTTCCAGCTGCTTGATCTGGAAGGAAACGGTCGGCTGCGAGTATCCCAGCTTTTCTGCCGCGCGGGTAAAACTATTCAACTCCGCCACCTGGATAAAGGTGGAAAGATTGCGAAGATCCATACGCCCTCCATAAACAATATTGATAACATTTATGAAATTAATCGACTTGCCATATACTACACTCTATTATATATTCAAATTAACAAGTGTCAAGTGATTTGACAAAAAGAGGGGTTGCGGAATGGAGATGCTGCAAGCTACCATGTGCAAAGAAAGCACAATAAAAAAGAAATCCTCACGGCGCAATGCACCGTGAGGATTTTTCTGTATTTTATCCGTTTCGCAGTTGTTCCAGCTTGTTGCGGATAGCGATAAGAGCCGCCCTTGGATCGGTGACACCCTGCACCGCGCTTTCAATCGGGCAAAAGCCTGTTTTTTCGCGGTTCATGATGCGTTCAGGGCAGGTGTCACAAAACGCCGCGATGCCGTTTTGGGTGAGCACCTCTTTCGCAGACCCGCTCATCACCAAAGCGTACACCGCTTTTACACCCAGCAGCACGTACAAGAAGGCAGCACCTCTGCCTACCACCTTATCGGCGGCAAAGGCGTTCTTTACATCGGTATGCGCATCCAATAATCCCAGTAAAAACGCAACCCCTCTGCGTTTGCTGGTCAAAACCGTATTATCTTTATAAATCACACAGGTGAAATCGCCGCTTTTGAGTGTATCAGCAGCAGCACACAATTCTTTTTCCATATGCACGTTAATATCCCAAAGTTTCTTTAATCAGCACCACTTCATAGGCGCAACCGCCCGGCTTTTCCCAAAACACCGACAAAGCACGGCAGATACGCGCCGCACTTTTACAATCATAACACCGCTCGCCCTTTTCAGCACACGGTGTTTGCATATTAAGCCGTTTGGCATTGCGCGGAGCGGCGATATTACGCGCGCGGTGCAGCGCGCCGTCATAATCCGCCGCGACCTTGTTTTCACCCACCACCAGATACACCTTTTCGTGACCGTACAGCATGCCCGCAACGCGGTTGCAGGTGCCGTCAATGTTGATAATCTCGCCACTTTCGGCAATACCGTTGACCGAGGACAGATACACCTGCGCCGCATTCGCCTTTTCGCAGATATCCTTGGCGGTTTTTCCTTCCGGCAGCATCCAGTGCCAATACACCTCGTTGTGGGCGGAAAGCGTTTCGTATACACCCATTTCCTTTAAGGTCATGGAGCCGCCAAAGCCCACCGTTTTGCCATCAATCTGCGCATTGAGATACCGGGCGGCCTCGGCAGCCGTATCAAAACAGGTAACGATATACCCTTTTTTCTCTAAACTTTTTTGTAACGTTTCAAAGGACATACGTGTCTCACCTTTTTCTTGCAGCCATTCGTATGCCAGACGCGGCGAACCATCCTCCAAATAAATGATGCCGGTATACCGAAAACCGTTTCGCTGTGCCGCGCATTGCATCGTAACGTTGTCTTCATGCGTATCCACCCGCAGATGATCGTACGTCTCGCGGGCAAAAGTCACGCATTGATGGAAAACGCCACGGCGACTGCCGTCGCTCGCTATACGGTGAATGGTGCCGTACGGTGTGTCCGATCGCCATTTTCCTTCTATGTACGCATAGGTGGGGTCCTCCCCGCCTATGAGTGCGAAGCAACCATAGAGGTGTCCGTTTTCCTCCATCACATACAGCTGTCGCTTTTCAATATCGGATAACAAGGTGTCTACGTCCGGATACGCGCCATTCCACTGCTCGGGGTTGCCGTTCTCCCGCATGAACACCTTTGCGCACGCATAAATTTCCAGCATGCGCTCCATATCATTTATCGTTGCCAACCTGATCATACATTTCATCCCATCGCACTTACACAATTAAACACACCGCATGCGCGGCAATGCCCTCGCCCGTGCCGGTAAAGCCGAGTCCTTCCTCGGTGGTAGCCTTCACGCTGATATTCTCCACCGGTATACCGCAAGCAGCGGCAAGTTTTTCCCGCATCAGCGGGATATGCGGGGAAAGTTTGGGACGCTGCGCCAAAACGGTTGCATCAATATTGCCCACCGTATAGCCGTTTTCTTTGAGGTGGACAACTACTTGTTCGAGCAGTTTTAGACTATCTGCGCCCGCAAACGCAGGGTCGGTGTCGGGGAACAGCTTACCGATATCCCCGAGCGCCGCAGCCCCCAGCAATGCATCCGCAACCGCGTGCGCCAGCACATCCGCGTCCGAATGTCCCAAAAGTCCTTTCTCGTACGGAATGTCCACGCCGCCTAAAATGAGCTTTCTGCCCTCCACCAAGCGGTGCACGTCATATCCATGCCCGATACGCATATTTCTCACCGTCCAAACAGCGCAGCAAACGCTTTATGCGCCATATACACGTCAATTTTGGAAACCACTTCATACGGTGCGTGCATGCTCAGCACCGGCACACCGAGGTCTACCGTATCCACATTCAGCTTGGCGATAAATTTCGCAACCGTACCGCCGCCACCGGCGTCTACCTTGCCCAGTTCACCAATCTGCCACACCACATTTTTCTCGTCTAACAAACGGCGGATATACGCCATGTATTCGGCAGAAGCGTCAGAGGTGTCATATTTGCCGCGAGAGCCGGTATACTTAGTGATACACACGCCGCGATTGATCTGACAGCTGTTGGATTTCACCATCACATCAGGATAGAGGGGGTCAAATGCCGCATTCACGTCTGCGGAAAGGCACTTGGACGCAGATAACACATGTCTGCCCTCTGTGCCCATCGCCTGTGCAAGATCTTCGATGAAATTGGGTAAAAATGTCGACTGCATGCCGGTGTTGCCGCTTGAGCCGGTCTCCTCTTTATCCGCAAGAACGGAAATGGCGGTATACGCAGGTTTTTCGGTTTCAAAAAGTGCTGTCAGTGCGGGATAGGCGCACACGCGGTCATCGTGACCGTAAGCACCGATCATAGAGCGATCCAGTCCCACGTCTCGTGCGGGGAATGCCGGCACCGCATACAGTTCCGCAGACAAAAAGTCTGCTTCGGTAATATCGTATTTCTCATGGAGCAACTGCATAATACGCAACTTTACAAGATCGCTGCCCTCGCCGTCCGGCAACGGACGGGAACCTACCAGAATGTTAAGGTCCTCACCCTTTATAAACTCGGAAGCGGGACGCTTCATCTGCTCTTGACCCAAATGCGGCAAAAGGTCGGTGATGCACATCACCGGATCGGATGCTTTTTCACCGATATTGATATCAATAACAGTGCCGTCCTTTTTCACCACCGAGCCGTGCAGCGCAAGCGGGATGGCTGTCCACTGGTATTTTTTAATGCCACCATAATAATGGGTGTCCATATACGCAAAATCGCTTTCCTCATACAGCGGGTTGGGTTTTAAATCAAGGCGCGGCGAGTCGATGTGCGCTGCCACAATGGAGGTGCCCTCGCTCAGCGGTTTTTCGCCGATAACAGCAAGAATAAGTGCTTTGCCACGGTTATCCACATACACCTTATCCCCCGCTTTGAGAGTGCTTGTGCGGTCGTACGGCTTAAAACCGTGCGCTTTTGCAAGTTCGATAGCAATTTTCACCGCTTCCCCCTCGGTCTTAGCGTTGTCAAGGAAAGTTTTATAATCCTCCGCATAGTTATCCGCCGCTTGTATTTCCTCGGCGGATAATACTGCGCCCCCATTTTGAGTGGAAAACAGCAATTTTTCTTTCAACTGTTCAGTAGTGGTTTTTTCTGACATGGTAAATCCTCCTTTTATTTTACAAAATATCGTTGACGGTAAATAGTTTGTGCAGATTTGACCCGTTTTACGTACATGGCGGTCTCCTCATACGGAATTTTATCCAGGTGGATGCCGTCAGCGGAATACTGCGTATTGGCAAGCCATTTGCTGACCGTGCCCTGTCCCGCATTATACGCGGCGAGGGCGGCGGTTTCATCCTCAAACATCTCGTACAGCAATTTCAGGGTGAAGGTGCCGTAGCGGATGTTGGTCTGAGGGTCGGTGAGCGCGGTCTCATCCGCAGTATCGGTAATACCTGCGCGCACCTGCGCCCACGTAAAGGTTTCGGGGGTGAGCTGCATCAACCCTATCGCGCCCGCATGTGAGGTCGCCTCCGGTTGGAAATGGCTTTCCACGCAAATAACCGCCGCGATCAGCGAGGGAGTTATCGCATACTCCTCGCTCATTTCGTAGATGATATCTTCATACTGCAGCGGATACGCCGTTTTCATATACTGCTCATAGGAATGGATAAACAGTGCCACCATCCCGCCAAGAATGGCAAGCACCAGTATCACGATCACCGCGGCGTGCTTTTTGCGTCCTCTCATTCGCACCACCTGCCGATCTCTTTCAGCAGCACTGCCATCTGCTTTTCCAAATTTTTAGTATCATCGTCATTATACAGAATATTGCCCGCACGGTCAAGATAAAACCGTTCTTCGGGCTGTGCGGCGATACGGCGGTCAGCGACATCCGCTTGTATGCCGTCCCGCGCCATAATGCGCGCGCGGCGGGTATCCTTCCCCGCCAACACCGCAACTGTAAGATCGCATACGCGGTCAAGTCCCGCTTCAAACAAAAGCGGCGCGTCGATGATCACCGCTTTTTGACCCGCGCTTTCCAGCGCATCCATCTCCTCTTGCATCAGCGAAAGAATAGCAGGATGGGTGATGCTGTTGAGTTTTTCGGTTTGCGCGGGAGAAACAAACGCGCGCGCCGCCAACGCTGCACGATCAAGCGAACCATCTGAATTTATAATATCCGCACCGAACGCCTCTGCTAAAACAGCGAGGGTAGGCGAGCCGACAGCGGTCACCTGTCTTGCCGCTTTATCGGCGTCGATAACCGAAAACCCCGCATCCGCAAAATACGCGGCAACGGTGGATTTTCCGGCACCCGTAGGTCCGGTGAGTCCTATTTTAATCAAGTGTGATCACCTCGAATGCGGCGGCGCGCAGCAGCCGATTGTATACCGCCAAGCCCACCCCGTCGGGAGAGGGACAGGCGGCGTAAACGATGGTAGCCCCCATATCGTCCAGCTGTCGGAGCGCATCAAACACGCGTTGTGCCTGCGTAGCGGGATCCTCTCGTTTGCCGTAGGTCAAAAATGGCACTTTCAGTGCGGTCTCCTCTCCGTCAAAACAAAGAGCAACAGGGTTCTCATCTTGTTTTTCATTCACAAACGCCGCAAAGCGCTCAGCGTCGGCTTTTACAAGTGTAACGCGGGCGCGGGGCGCGTAATGTTTATATTTCATACCGGGAGAAGCCGCTTTTTGCCCCTCCTCCAGCTGTGCAGTAACAGCAGGGTCGATGATAATATCGCCCAGCACCGCTTTCAGCTGCGCGGGAGTGATGCCACCCGGGCGCAACAGCCGCGGGGTATCCCCCGACAGATCAATTACCGTAGACTCCACACCCACGGCACACACGCCGCCGTCTACAACGGCGGCAATACGCCCATTCATATCCTCCATCACCCGCATAGCGGTGGTGGGGCTGGGCGCACCTGATCGGTTGGCGGAAGGCGCTGCCAGCGGACAGCCTGCGGCTTTGATGACCGCCTGTGCTACCGCGTGGGACGGAAACCGCACCGCGACGGTGGAAAGTCCCGCTGTCACCTCTTTGGGAACGCAGGGTGCGGCGGGTAAAATGATGGTCAGCGGCCCCGGCCAATAAGCCCTCGCGAGCGCCATTGCGTTTTCAGGGATACGGGTCACAAGCGGTGCCCAATCGGCCATATCCGCAATGTGGATAATCAGCGGATTGTCCCCCGGTCTGCCCTTAGCAGTAAAAATATTTGCAACCGCCGCACCGTTTAAGGCATCCGCCGCCAAGCCGTACACCGTTTCGGTGGGAATGGCGACCAGCTCGCCTCTCGCCAACAACCCGCCTGCGGCAGCAATGCCGTCAGCGGTCGCCGATAGAAATTGTGTTTGTATATCAGTCATGTTCCTTCTCCAATTTGGCGGTCTGATCGGCGGAGATGAGCGCATCCACCACTTCCGCCAGATCGCCGTTCATGATACTGTCAATGCGATACAAGGTCAGCCCGATGCGGTGATCGGTCACCCGCCCCTGCGGGAAATTGTAGGTGCGGATACGCTCGCTACGGTCTCCCGTGCCTACCTGCGCCTTGCGGTCAGCGGCGGTTGCTTGCGCCTGCTCCTGTTGTTTTTGTTCGTATAAACGCGCACGCAACACCCGCATTGCTTTGTCTTTGTTCTTAAATTGGCTGCGCTCGTCCTGGCACTCCACCACCATGCCGGTGGGCAAATGGGTGATGCGGATAGCGGATTCGGTTTTGTTAATATGCTGACCGCCCGCGCCGGAAGCACGGAAGGTGTCTATTTGCAGATCGGCGGGATTGATCTCCACTTCCACCTCATCCGTTTCGGGCAGCACCGCCACCGTGACGGTGGAAGTATGAATTCTGCCGCCGGTCTCGGTCTCCGGCACACGCTGCACGCGGTGCACGCCGCTCTCAAATTTAAAACGGCTGTATGCACCCGCACCGCTCACCGAGAAGGATACTTCCTTATACCCGCCTAAGTCGGTCTCGTTCGCGTTCATCACTTCGGTGGAAAAGCCTTGTTTTTCCGCAAACATACTGTACATACGGTAAAGCGAGCCGGCAAACAACGCAGACTCCTCCCCGCCCGCGCCCGCGCGGATCTCCACGATGATATCGCGGTCATCCAGCGGATCTTTTGGCAAAAGCAGCACCCTTATCTGTGCATTTAAAACTTCTGCGTCCTCCTTGGCAGCGGCAAGTTCCTCTTTGGCGAGCTCTTTAAACTCCTTATCCGCATCCGCGTCGGATAGGATCGCTTGAGCATCCGCCATCGTCTGCTGCGCCGTTTTCAGCGCGCGAATGGCATCCACCAACGGCTGCATAGCAGCAGACTCCTTGAGCAACGCTTGATACCGCACGGTATCCGCGATCACACTCGGATCGCACAACCGCTGCGCCAGCTCCTCAAAGCGGTTTTCTATTTCCTGTAATTGCGCAGACATAGTATTACTCCCTGTATAAATATATTTTTATTATACAAGAAGTTGCTATAAACGCTGTACGCTTTTGATATTTTTCTCGATTTTATGGCGGGGTGCCAAAAATTCATGCCCGCATCCGACGCAGCGCAGACGGAAATCCATGCCGATGCGCAGCACCTCAAAGGCTTTGGCGCCACAGGGGTGATTTTTCTTCATTTCAATGCGATCTCCTACCTGAATATCCACAGCACACCCTCCTTTACCTAATTACAGTATAATAGTATAACACAGAAGTATCCCCTTGCGCAATGCCTTTGTGTATTTGTTGTGTGAGATTTTTGTGAGCTAACAAAAAAAGGTTGCCTTTTCAAAAAAAATACGCTATCATTTCTATGTGAATGAAAGATTTAGGAGGAATGAAAATGAAACGTGTATTGGCTCTGCTGCTGGTTTTGCTGCTGTGCGTGTCGTTTACCGCCTGTAGATTTGCCGACAAAGACGACACTACCCCAACCACTAAGACCACCAAAGAAGATAAAGACGACGGTATTGAACTGCGTATCGGTGTTATCAGCACCGGAGAAGAAGATGATGACTATTCCGAGGCGGCTGCTTTCAAAGAGCAGATCCGTACCGCCGCTACCAACCTCGGCGTAGGCAAAAAATATCTGTCTATCCACGACGATATCTCCACCACCAACAGCGCGCTCGCAGAAGAGGCCATTGATGCGTGTATCAAGGATAAATGCCGTATTATTTTCGCCACCTCCTCCGCCTTTGAAGGTTCTATGAAAAAGAAAGCGGCGGCGCACCCCGACGTTATCTTCGTGGGACTGGGCGACGCGGACAGCACCCTTCAGAATTATTTTGCGTTCCGCATTAAAACCTACGAGGGCGCATATCTTTGCGGTCTTATCGCGGGTATCCAGACCGAAAGCAACAAACTGGGCATGATTGCCCCCACCGATAAGACCAATGCGGAGACCTGCCAGATTGCTAACGCATTTTTGTTAGGCGCACAGGTGGAAGAGCCGGAGGCGACCCTCACCCTCATGCCTGTCGGCGCTACGGCAAGCGAAAGCAAGAAAGAAGCAGCCGTGCAGACGCTCAAAGGCTTTGGCTGTGACATGGTGCTTATCACCACAAAGGACGATACCGCCGTTGAGGCTGCCATTGAAGAAGACATGAAGGTATTTACCATGTACACCATGCCGGATGAAGAAAACCAAGCGGTGCTGTACAGCGTCATGCCGCGTCTGACCGATGTATTCATAGACACCATGCAGGCGGTATTATCAAAGCAAACACCGTATTTCAACGATATGTACGTCGGATATATGGACGGTTTCTTAACCTGCCGCGCAGGCTCCTCTACCGAACTGATAGGTGATACCTACGTGTTGCCCAGCGCCGCAGAACAACTGATGATGGTCGAAGAATGGGACGCGTTTTCCGGAGAAGCGTTGGATTGGGAGCTGGGTGAACTCACCCGCAAGCCCGCCCCTATCAAGGCTGCGGACGGCAGCGAAAAGATCGCCGCATCTGCGGGTGCGCCCACAGCACAGACGCTTAACGGCATGACCTGGCTGATGCAAGGTGTTACTGTAATAGGGTAACAAGAATAATGCACAAAAAAATAGGATAAATTATACAGCGCCGCCGCTGCCGACCACAATATGTCGATAGCGGCGGCGTTTTTTACCCCAATTTATGCCGCGGTTTTGTGCAACCGTCACGAATTTGCCGCATTTGCTTGCGTTTTTCGGTCAAAAAGAGTATAATGAGCTGTAACGGTTGTAAAACCTACCCCGCATTCATCAGAAAGGAGGCAATGTATGCTGAAAGAAAAAAAGCCTGAAAGCACAAGCGAACAGCTTAAAGAAAAGCTGCAAGTATGGCTCCAAAACACCCGCGCGGCGCTGATTCGTTTCGGCCATGCCGTATATTTATTTGAATATGCGCTCGGTATGTATACATTGACCGCCTTACATCGCGGCTTCCGCTATTTGCGGAAGGAGTTGCGACCCATGTTTGGTTGGCTCGAACACTTTGTGTTCCAGAAAGTAATTGCCTATCTCATCACGCTTTTCAAAAAGTTCGTCGGCGTGCGGCATATCGTCAAACAGGAATTTTCGCGCGAGCGTACCCCCTTTAAAACGGCGCCGTTTCGCGCTGTGGGGGATTGGTTCTCCTGCATTGTCGGTGTTTCCAGACGATACCCCGCCGTTTTGGGCAGGGTGCTGCGGGTGCTGTGTCCCCTTGCTGCGTGCGGATTGCTTATATTCACCATTCAGTATTGGAGTTCCGCCACCTTTGGTATTCAGGTGGAATATGAAGGGGTGGATGTAGGCACCATTACCGACGAAACCACCTACCGCAATGCCGCCGACATGGCGCGCGCCCGCGTTTACAGCGAGGACGGCGAGTTCACCATCAGCGACACCCCGCGTATGCGCGTGACCCTCACCCGCGCGAATGCCATGCTGGACACCACCGCGCTTTGCGATGCGATCTTACGTACCAAAGGCGATGCGATCTCTGAAGGCAGCGGCCTGTATATAGACGGTAATTTTATCGGCTCCATGACCTCCCGCGCCGAAATGGATAAGGTGCTAAACGACATCAAGGGCGGTTATCTCCAAGGCGTCAAGAACGAACGCGCCGAGTTTATCCAAAACGTAGAAGTGTCCGACGGTCTTTTCTTATCCGAATCGGTGATGACCGCCGAACAGTTGAAAGCCAAGCTTACCGCGCAGGCGGTTGTCAAAAAAGAATATACTATCCAACCGGGCGATACGCTCAGCACCATTGCCCGCGATCTGGATATGACCACCACCCAGCTGCGTAATATGAACCCCTCGGTGAAAAACGATACCATCTACGCGGGTGACAAGATCACTGTACAGCGTCCGCAACCGTTCTTGCGGGTCAAGGTGGTACGCACCATTCAATATACCGAAAAAATCGACTATTCCATCGAAAAGGAATATGACGATTCCAAGCTTGTCACCTACGAAAAGGTGAAGGTCAAGGGCGAGGAAGGCAGTCAGAACGTCACCGCAGAGGTGACCTTCATAGACGGTGTGGAGGAAAGCCGCACCATTCTCTCCATTGACGTTACCAAGCAGCCTGTCTCGCAGGTCGTGATCGTCGGCACCAAGAAGGTGTACAATTCGGACGGCGGCTCGGTGACGGTTGGCGATGGCATCTCCACCGGCAACATGCTGTGGCCGGTGCCCATCTGTCACAACATGTCCCGCGGCTGGAGAAGCGGTCACTACGCTCTGGATATCTGTAACGGTCCCGTTTCGGTCAAAAATCAGCCGTTCGTGGCTGCCGACGGCGGCACCGTCATTTCCGCCGGTTGGAACACCGGTGGCTATGGTTATCTCGTACAGATCCAGCATGCCAACGGCTTACAGACCTGGTACGCGCACTGTAATTCGCTGTACGTGGTTACCGGTCAGAAGGTCACCAGAGGTCAGGTGCTCGGCAGGATCGGCTCTACCGGTTGGTCAACCGGTTATCACCTGCACTTCGAGGTGCGCAAAAACGGCAGACGCGTCAACCCGCTCAATTATGTGAGCCCGTAAAATTCTATAAACATCAAATCCCCATAGAGTGTCTTACACTCTATGGGGATTTTGTTTGTGCGAACCACATGGTTTTGCGTAAAAACACAGATTTTTCGTTACATGAGCATAACATCCTCGCGCCCCTCGTAAAGACGCATTTGGGATATAAGATCCGCTTTCAACACAATATATGAAACACCTTTTTCCTCGCAACAGGCTCTCGCGCGCTCTATCGAACGTGCATGGCCGTCCCAAAAGATGCATACCACCTGCACGTCCCATTCCATCGGAAGTTCCTCGGTTTCGAAAATAATTTCTATATCTTTCGCTGCCAAGACTATATCTTTCCACCTCTGCACATATCCACAGTATAGCACACCGATCTTCATATAACCCCTCCATATAGGCAATGTATCGCCTATATGGTATCACACGTTGCCGACTTTGTAAATATATTTTGGATATCATATATATATCCAAAGTGTAAGGAGTGGGTAGTATGAATACTGTTACAGCAGTTAAAAATCGCATTTTGCAGCTGTGCGGCGAGCGGAACATCACCATAAACCGTTTGGCAACCATTTGCGGGTTGCCGCCCTCCTCCGTGAAAGCGATTTTATACGGTCGCAGCCAAAACCCGAAGCTGCTCACTATTAAAATGATTTGCGACGGCTTGGAAATCACGCTTTCTGAATTTTTTGATACACCGGAATTCAACGCCTTAGAACAGGAAATACAATAAATCGTTGAAGCCTACACACACAAACAAAAACGCCCGCTCTGCACATACCGTGCAGAGC